>JAAUQO010000078.1 GCA_012032775.1 Oscillochloris sp.
TTGCGCGATCCTTCGCCTCTACGGGCCGCCGCGGGCCAATAAATGGATGACTTAGCCTCCCAATCGCGCCTTGAGTTCGTCGGTCAACAACGGCAAAATGTCGTTCACATCGCCGACGACGCCATAGGTTGCGACGCGGAAGATCGGCGCCTCTGCATCTTTGTTGATCGCCACAATCGTGCGACTGGTGCGCATTCCCGCCAGGTGCTGAATCGCGCCCGAGACGCCGCAGGCCACATAAAGCTTCGGGCTGACGGTTTTGCCGGTCTGGCCCACCTGATGCTCATACGGCACCCAGCCGGCATCGACGATCGCCCGTGATGCGCCATAGGCGCCGCCGAGGGCTGCGGCGAGCGGCGGGATCAACTTCTGATAATTCTCGGGGTTGCCGAGGCCGCGCCCACCGCTGACGATAATCGTGGCGTCGGTCAGATTGACGGCGCCGCTCTTTGGGGTGGTGGCACTGACTTCGGTGCGGATCTGCATCCCGGCCAGGCTTAATGCCTGCGAATTGCCGCTGCGCCCGGCATCGGCCGTCGCCTCGGCGAAACTCTGCTTGCGGGCCAACACCACTGCCGGCCGGTCGGTGGCGAAGCTGTAGGTGTTGATCACATTGCCGCCGTGCGAGGGCCTGATGGCCGTAATTGTATCGCCCTCGACCCGCACATCGGTGGCATCGACCACCAGCCCGGCGTCGAGATCGGCGGCCAGGGCCGCGCCGAAATCACGCATCTGAAAGCTTGATCCGGCCATAATCAGCCGGGGTTGCGCCGCTGCATATGCCGCCGTCGCCGCAGCGATATAGCCGTCGGTCGTATAACCGGCCAGGGCCGGATCGTCGGCAGTATAGACCGTGTCGGCGCCATGTTTGATCGCCTGCTCTGCAATCAGGCCGGCATCTGTGCCGATCGCCAGTGCGCTCAACGGCCCGCCGAGGGCATCGGCGAGTGCACGACTTTTGCCGAGTAACTCGCGGGCGATTCCGGCCAACTCGTCGCCGGATCGCTCCAGGATCACCAATACGCCTGCCATTGGTAGCACTCCTTAAATGACCTGATTCTCCAGCAACTTCGCCACGAGTTTGCGAACCTTTTCACCGGCATCGGCGCCGTGGATCAGTTCGCCCGAGGGGCGCGGCGGCGGCGGGACACGGTTGCTCAGTTTGACTGCCGGAGCCGGCGCGGCGATCCCCAGGTCGGCGGCGCTCCAGACGGGCGGCTCAACCCTGGCGACGCGCTTGATCTTCAACAGCGAGGGATAGCGCGGCTCGTTGATGTCTTTGATCACACTCACCACTGCCGGTAGGGGCGCACTCACCGTCTCGATCACTGTTTCCAGGTGGCGCTCGGCGGTGATCCGCTGCGCGGCCGGATCGACATTATGCACCTTGCCGACATAGGTCAGTTGGGGCCAGCCAAGCAGGCGCGCGAGGGCCGGTGCAAAGGCGCCGCTCTCGTCATCGGTGCTGTTGCGGCCGGTAAAAACCAGATCGACATCGCCGAGTTTCTTGATCGCGGCGGCGACCACCCTGGCTGCGCCGATCGCGTCCAGGTCGGCGAATGCCGGATCACTGATCAGGAGCGCATCGGTTGCGCCCATCGCCAACGCGCGGCGCAACTGCTCAACCCACTCGCCGCTACCGAGTGCGAGCACCGTCAGTTTGCCGCTGTGCTGCTCATTCCAGGTGATCCCCTCTTCGATCGCGTACTCGTCGAAGAGATTGATCATGCGTTCGATACCATCGGCGTTGATCGTCAGATCGGAGTTGATCTTGACCGTATTGTCCCGTGGAACCTGCTTCATACACACCACGATGTGCATAGAAACTCCTTTAGCTGATGCTCAATGCCCAACCGCAGCACCCGCAGGTGTGCGGTGGAAACAGGATGTGCGGGGAGTCCGTAACGCAGTGCAGTATAGCACAGCCCTGGGGAATGCAGAAGGTAGAAGGCGGAAGGCGGAATATTCAGGACAGGTGAACAGATGAAGGATGTGGTTGTAGGTTTCGGCAACCCACAACCACAGATCAGCGTTAGCGTTTCGGTTTCGCGATCGAGACCCGCACCTGGCGACCGCGAATGCTGACGCCGCTGAGGATTCGTTGCACGCGTGAGGTGTGTTCGTTCGGGACTTCGACGAACGAGAAGCGATCATAAATGTCGATCGCCCCGATCTGCTTACCGGCCAATCCGACCTCATTCGCAATTGCGCCGACAATATCCGACGGACGGACGCGATCGAAGCGGCCAACATCGATAAACAGTCGCGTCATGCCCGGCTCGGCGCCGGCGCCGTCACCTTCAACGCTGTTGATCGTGTCTTCCTCTTCAACCTCGTTCAGCAGCAGCTTGAACGCCGCCGCCGCCAGATCGACCGTATCGTGGTCTTCGGTCATCTGCTCAACCATCAAGATGTATGGATCGAGATCGCCCGCTTCCAGCACCTCGCGCAACGCATCACGGAATGCTTCGCGGCGCCGGGCGGCCACATCGGCCAGCGACGGCAATTTCTGGCGCTGAATGCGGGTACGAGTCGCACGCTCGATATTCATCAGTTGGCGCCGCTCGCGCGGCGTAATCAGCGTGATCGCCAGGCCGGTGCGCCCGGCCCGCCCGGTACGCCCGATCCGGTGGACATAACTCTCGGGGTCGTTCGGCACGTCGAAGTTGATCACATGCGACAGATCGGCGATATCCAGGCCGCGCGCGCTACATCGGTGGCCACCAGTAACTCGCTCTGACCTTCGCGGAAGCGCTTCATCACGCGGTCGCGCATGGCCTGCGACAACTCGCCGTGGATGCCGTCGGCCAGATAGCCGCGGCCCTGCAAACTCTCGGCGAGCGAGTCGGCCTCGGCGCGCGTGCGCACAAAAATAATCCCGGTACTTGGCGTTTCCACATCGAGCACCCGGCACAGCGCATCGAGTTTGTCGCGCGGCAACACCTCATAATAGACCTGCCGGGTGCGCGGGGCGGTCAGTTGCTCGCTGACAATGCTGATCTTCACCGGGCTTTTCGTGTAACGGTTGGCGAGACCGCTCACGCCATCGGGCATTGTGGCTGAGAAAAGCGCCGTCTGGCGTGTTTCCGGGGTCTGTTGCAAGATGTACTCAATATCCTCGGCGAAACCCATATCGAGCATCTCGTCGGCCTCATCAAGCACGACCATGCTGATATGATCGAGGGCGAGCGTGCCGCGGCGCATATGGTCCATAATCCGGCCCGGCGTGCCGACCACGATCTGCACACCCTGTTCGAGCGCCCGCAACTGCCGGGCGATCGGCTGTCCGCCGTATACCGGCGCTACGCGCGCGGCACGGCCCTTGCCATACTTGTAAATTGCCTCGGCCACCTGCATCGCCAACTCGCGCGTCGGTGCGAGAACCAATGCCTGCGGCACACGCTCAGGCTTCAACCGTTCGATGATCGGTAGGGCGAATGCCGCCGTCTTACCGGTGCCGGTCTGGGCCTGCCCAATCACGTCGCGCCCTTCCATGAGCGGTGGAATGGCCTGTTCTTGAACCGGAGTCGGCTCGTCGTACCCAAGGTCGCTGAGCGCGCGCAGAACCGGTTCACTAAGACCAAGATCACTAAATGTTGCCATGAGTATCGCTTTTTCTACTATAATACAAGATCCATGGGCGGCTCCATCGCTTTAGGGTGCGCAAATGGAGCCGTAGTTCGTCTCAGTATACCACGGCGACAATCTGTGCAAAAAATCACGGGCCGGGTCGTTCATCCTATTTACCATTGCTGCGGATCCGCAAATGGACACACTGTGGTATGCTGTAGCGTAGTCACGACCCGGGCGCGCATGGCATCGTCACAAGAGCACCCTGCACGACCACTCGCTCGACGAAACTCACAGGGCTCCCGATGACTACACCAGCTCGCATTTTAGTGGCCGATGATGACCCGGCGCTCTGCCTTCTCCTCCGCGAGACGCTTCAGGACGCAGGGTATGAGGTCTTGATCGCAAACGACGGCGATCAGCTTGTGCGCATGGCGCAGGAGCATGTCCCCGATCTGTTGCTGGTGGACTTGATGATGCCGTTGATGGACGGCTTCGAAGCGATCCGGCAGCTCCGCAACGATACCCGCACGGCCCACCTGCCGATGATTATCCTCACCGCCCGCAGTACGTCGGCGGAAGTGGTGATCGGTTTCGACAGCGGCGCCGATGATTATATCGTCAAACCCTACGATATTGATGTGTTGTTGGCCCGGATCCGCAGCCATATCCGGCGGGCCTCGCAGTTGCCGGTGCGCAACCCGCTCACCGGTTTGCCGGGAAATGTGTTGTTGCAGGCTGAACTCGAACGACAACTCAGTCGCGGCACCGCATTTGCGCTGCTCTATATCGACCTCGACAATTTCAAGGCTTTCAACGATGTGTATGGCTTTGCGCGCGGCGATAAAGCTATCCACCTGCTTGCCAGCGTGCTCTCCGAGATCGCGCCGAATGACGATTTCCTCGGCCATATCGGCGGCGACGATTTTGCGATCGTGCATTTTGGCGACGATCCGGAAGGCCTGGCGCAACGGATTATCGATATCTTCGACGAGCGTGTGCGCGATCTTTATGATCCAATCGATCTGCAACGCGGCTATTTGCGCGCGATCGATCGGAATGGCGTGCCGCGCCAGTTCGGCCTGCTTAGCCTCTCGATCTCGGTGGTCAGTACCGGCAATCGCAGTTTTACCAATGTCGATCAGATCGGCCAGGTAGCCGCTGAATTGAAGAGCGCGGCCAAACATATCTCCGGCAGCAGCTATGTGATCGATCGCCGTCAGTCGGGGCGCAAAGCCGCTCGCCGTGATCGCCGCGGTCGCTCACGCCCGGCGGCGCTGGTGATCCATTCGAATGAAACCCTGCGCACGGCGATCGCAACCACGCTTCGCTTGCAAGGCTTTAGCCCGATGATCGCCGGTGATACCGTGGCCGCGCAGAGTCTGCTGGCTCGTTCACCCCATCCGCATGTACTGGTCGGTGATGCGGCCGATGCGACAATCTGGGAGTTGAGCCGCCAGTTTGATGATCTGAACGCAATTATTGCGATCGCCGATGAGCACGTTGATGAGCATAAGGTGCGTGATTCGGGCGCAACTGCGGTGCTGCGCTTTCGCGACAATGCGGTGGAACTTGCCGATCAGTTGTTGCACTATCTGCCGCGCAACGAAAGTAGTGCCGTGCCGCTCAGCGAGGCTCAATCGGCACTGATCCGCGAGTTGGAAGATCGCACCATGCGCCTTGAACGCGAGGTGTATCAGGATAGTCTGACCGGCCTGCTCAACCGGCGCTATTTCGATGAACACGTTGCTGCCATGTTAGGGCAGGCCCGCGCCAGCACTCAACCGGTGGTGTTGATTATGTGCGATATCGACCATTTTAAGCAGATTAACGATCGCTACGGACACCTGCTGGGGAATGAAGTATTGCAGATTGTGGCCGAACAGTTGCGCAGCGGCGCACGCCAGGGCGATATGGTCGCCCGGTATGGCGGCGAGGAGTTCGCCCTGGTGCTGAACAACCTCTTGATCGATGCCGGCGCCGCCACCGCCGAGCGACTCCGGCTCGCAATTGCGGGCTATGATTGGGCCGGCTTGCGCAGCGATCTGCAGGTGACAATGAGTTTTGGGGTTGCCTGTAGCAGCGATGTCGTCGATAAGGAGTTGCTGGCCGAGGCCGACCGCCGGCTCTATGTGGCCAAAGACTCCGGCCGCAATCGGGTGATCGCCGGTTGACATGTCTCCCACCTCCGTGCTACCATACGGCGCGATCGCTGCTGAGGTGATGTGATGGTGAATCTGCCGCAACCAGTCCGAACCTATTATTACCGCGTGTAAAACGCTTATGGGGGCGTGCGTCGCGTGGTGTGTGTTGCAGTGAGCGTGGACGCAATGTCCGCGCTTTTCTTGTGTGCTGAGGAGAAAATCGCGATGGATACGAACGAGTTGCTGCGTCGCGGTGTGGCTGAGGTGATTGTCGAGTCGGAGTTGCGGCAGCGCCTGGAACGCGGAACGGTGCTGCGCCTGAAGCAGGGCTTTGATCCGACCAAGCCCGACATGCATATCGGCCACGCTGTCGGCCTGCGGAAGCTGCGGCGCTTTCAGGATCTCGGTCATCAGGTGGTTTTGATCGTCGGTGATTGGACGGCTCAGATCGGTGATCCTTCCGGCCGCGATGAGACGCGCTCGCGCCTGACCGCCGACGAGGTGCGCCAAAACGCCGAAACCTACATGGAGCAGTTCTTTCGGGTGGTTGATCGCGGCCGCACCGAGGTGCGTTGGCAGAGTGAGTGGTTCGGCGATTTTAAGCTCGAAAACGCCCTGGATCTGGCCGGGCGGTTCACCCTGGCCCAGATGCTCGCCCACGATACCTTCCGCAAGCGCTATGAATCTCGCAGCCCGCTGACGATCCTCGAACTCATGTACCCGATGTTGCAAGCCTACGATTCGGTCGCGATCAAGGCCGATGTCGAGTTCGGCGGCACCGACCAGAAGTTCAATATCCTCGCCGGCCGTGAGTTGATGGGGCAGCTTGGCATGGAGCCGCAACAGGTTCTGCTTGTGCCGCTTATCCCCGGCACCGATGGCCGTAAAATGAGCAAAACCTTTCTCAACACGGTCGATATTACGATGCCGCCGAACGAAATGTTCGGCCGGATCATGTCGATGAGCGACGAGGTGTTGCCGCTCTACTTCGAGGTGCTGAGCGGTATGCCGGCGGCGGAACTCGGCGAACTCCGCACATCATTGCAGGCCGGCGCCGTGAATCCGCGCGATCTGAAGATGCGTCTGGCCCGCGAGATTATCGCGCAGTTCCACAATCCCGAAGCCGGCGCCGAGGCGGAAGCGGCATTCATTCGGCAGTTCGTCCAGCGCGAGTTGCCCGCCGATATTCCTGAGTACAAGCTCAGCGAAGCGACTGGAATCGTCGATCTGATGGTTGCCGCCACCCTTGCTTCCAGCAAAGGCGAGGCCCGCCGCTTGATCGACGGCGGCGGCGTCCGAGTCGATGGCGAGCGGGTCGAGGGGTATGATCTGACCCTTAACCCCGCTGCGGGGGTGGTTGTGCAGGTTGGGCGGCGCAAATTCGTGCGGGTGGTGTAGGGGCGAGCAGCCCCATACGCCGGCGGTGGTTTAGCGCGTCACCACCTTGCGGATCTCCATCAACCAGAGCACGCTGCTGCCGACGAGGAAGCAGACCAGCCAGTCGTTCAGGCTCAGCGGCACGGTGGAGAATGCCTGCTGCAAGAACGGCACGTAGATCACGGCAATTTGCAAGATCAGCGAGAGCCCGACCGCGCCCCAAAGCCAGGGATTCGTTCCCAGGCGCTTGAGCGAACTACGGCGCTCGAAGCGGGCGTTGAAGACGTTGAACAACTGGAAGAAGACCAGCGTGGTGAAGGCCATGGTCTGGCCGTAGATCAGGTTGCCGCTGCCGGCGAAAAAACCGCCCGGCAGCGCCCAATCGAGTACACCGAGCGTGCCGATCGCCATGATGGTGCCGACAAAGAAGATGTCGAACCACATGCGCCTGCTGATCACCCGGCTCTGCGGATCGCGCGGCGGGCGATTCATCACATGCGGGTCGGCGGGTTCCAGGCCAAGCGCGAGGGCCGGTGCGGCGTCGGTGAGCAAGTTGATCCAGAGGATCTGCACCGCCAACAACGGCACCACCACCACATCGGCGCCTTCGCCCGTCAGGCCGATCACGCCGGCCAGTACCACGCCGAAGAACATTGTCAGTACCTCGCCGATATTCGACGAGAGCAGGTAACGCAGGAATTTCTGAATATTGGCGAAGATCGAGCGCCCTTCTTCCACCGCCGCCACAATCGAGGCGAAATTGTCGTCGGTGAGGATCATGTCGGAGGCGCCCTTGCTCACGTCGGTGCCGGTGATCCCCATTGCCACGCCGATATCGGCGGCTTTCAGCGCCGGTGCATCATTCACGCCGTCGCCGGTCATTGCGGTGATCGCGCCATTGTCGCGCAGCGCGCGCACGATCCGCAGCTTATGCTCCGGCGCCACCCGCGCATACACCGAGCGTTCGCGCACCAGTTCGCGTAATTCAGCTTCGTCGCAGCGTTGAAGCTCCTTACCGGTTACGGCAGCGGTGCCGGGCTCGACAATCCCGAGTTCACCGGCGATCGCGACCGCAGTGATCGGATGATCGCCGGTGATCATGATCGGCCTGATCCCGGCCTTGCGGGCCTGCTGCACGGCATTCTGAGCTTCGCTGCGCGGTGGATCGATCATGCCGACTACGCCGAGAAATACCAGATCCTGCTCGAACTCTTCGTCGATCTGGCCGTTAAGGTTGTCGCGGGGCAGGGTGCGAAAGGCCACGCCAAGGGTGCGCAAGGCTTCGTCGGCCAACTCTTCTACCGCCACCAGGATCTCTGCGCGGCGTTCGTCGCTCAGGGGGCGTACATCGTCCTCGCCGACCCGTTCGTGACTACAGCGCTCCAGCAACACATCGGGCGCACCTTTGGCGAACACCATCACCCGTTCGCCCTTGTCGGTGTCGGTGTGGGCGGTGCTCATCAGTTTGCGCTCCGAGGTGAACGGCACCTCGCCACGCGTGGGAAGCGTTCAACCAGTTCGGTATCACCTAATCCGGCCTTACGGGCCGCCACCCGCAGCGCGCCCTCGGTCGGATCGCCCTGGATTATCCATAACCCCTCCTCGTTTTGTACCAACGAGGCGTTATTGGCGAGATCGGCGGCGCGCAAGGCTTTTCGCACCTCGGCCAGCAACGCCGAATCGCTTACCGGCGTACCATTCTGCTGCAACTCGCCGTCCGGCGCATAACCGATCCCAGTCAGTTCGGTGCGCCCACCGGCGGTCAACACCGCCCGCACCGTCATCTCATTCCGAGTGAGCGTGCCGGTTTTATCCGAGCAGATCACCGTGGTGGAGCCGAGCGTTTCGACGGCGGCGAGACGCCGCACAATCACATTGCGCCCGGCCATGCGTTGCATGCCGAGCGAGAGCACAATCGTGGTGATCGCGGTCAATCCTTCCGGCACCGCCGCTACTGCCAGCGAGATGCCCAGAATCAAGACATCAACCAGTCCGCTGAGCGAGCGCACCTCGCTCAGGAACACAATCGTTGCGCTCATAATCAGCGCGATCGCAATCACCACCAGGCCCAGAATCTTGCCGACCCCGGCGAGTTCCTTCTGAAGTGGTGTCGGCTCTTCCTCGCTCTCCTGGATCGACCCGGCGATCTTGCCGATCTCGGTCTGCGCACCAGTGGCGGTGATTACGGCTTTACCGCGTCCGGAAGCGACAGCAGTGCCGCTGAAAATCATATTGTGCCGATCACCGAGGGCGGCGTCGGCGGGCACCGGATCGGTGTCTTTGCTGACGGCGGCGCTTTCGCCGGTGAGGGTCGATTCGGCCACGCGCAGGGCGATCGCTTCGATCAACCGGCCGTCGGCGGGTAATGTGTCGCCCTCCTCGATCAACAGGATGTCGCCAGGCACCAGATCGGCGCTCAGAATCTCCTGCCGGTTGCCGTCACGCAGTACCCGCGCATGCGGCGCGGACATCGCCTGCAAGGCCGCCACTGCCTGTTCGGCGCGATTTTCCTGCACAAAACCGAGAATACCGTTCAACAACACAATCGCAGCAATCGTGATCGCCTCGAACGGGATCAACTCCTCGCCCTCGATCGCCCATGCGATCAGCGAGATGATCGTCGCCGCAATCAGCAGGCCAGTCAGTGGATCGGTAAACTGTGCCAGGAAACGTTTCCAGGCCGGATCAGTCGGCGGCGACGGCAGTTCATTCCGGCCATAACGGGCCAGTCGTTCTGCTGCTTCGGCAGCGCTCAGACCACGTCGCGGATCGACATCAAGGGCCGCTAAAGCCTCAGTGGTTGCTACCTGGGCCAGATCTTCCCTTGGGGGTGCGGAAATCGCCATATGCAAGCATACCTCTCTACGCAGCAGCTATTCGCCGGATGCGATCCGGATACTTCGGCGCCTTCAAAAATCGTGCCATGGGGAAGATGTGCGGCGTGAGCTGAAAAAATAGGCGTTGCAGGTGTCCAATAGGGTTTAGTATTGATGAACCTGCGGCACGCTTCTTGACACGAACGGTACGATAAAGTAATCCTATTCGGGTTGTGACGACGGTTCTGCGGACTGCTCCAGCGGTTCCTGATTCTGGGTTCTCGGTTCCGGTAGGATTGCCATAGTTGTGCCGCTATTGTAGAACGATTCATGCCGATTTGGCGGAAGTTCCGATCTGCGCGCCGGAACCGATCGACCGGCCTTACGGCATTGCACCTAATCCATTGTCTACAGGAGAATATGATGCTTCATACGACCCAACCGCAACTACGGATTGGCAAAGTCGTCCCGACTTTCGGTTTGCCCGATCTGCGAGGCAACGAGGTAAAACGGAGTGTTGAGCGCGGGCGGCGCCACCTGGCGCTGCTGTTCTTGGAGCAGATCGACATCTCGGCAGAAGCGTATTTGCGTGAAGTGACCCAAGAATACGCTGCGATCCGTGAGGCGGACGGCACGCTGATGGCGGTGCTGAGCGATCCTGCTGCGGCTGCCGACGAACTACGGGCGAAGTTCGATTTTCCGTTTCCGCTGTTGTTGGATCGGGAAAGCACGGCGCGCAGCAAATTCCTGCCGGCCGATGCTTCCTGCGGTCTGTTCATCCTCGACCGCTATGGCGCATTGCATGCCCAATGGACATTGTCTGCGCCGCCGTTCCCGCCGGTCAGCGAGATCGTCGAGTGGCTCCATGTACTCGATCGCCAGTGTTCATTGTAGCGCGCGGGCAGCTTGTCGGCAAAGGCGACAAACCTCCCGTGCGAACATTATCGCAAGATGCCTGATGCGTGATGCCTGCTATCGCTCTTCGCATCGGCGCAACGCGCCATCGTGCTGCGCGGCTCGCCGGTGGGTATGCGCGATTGGATCAGGCTCCAGCGTGGTGCTCACCGTTATAGCGAAGCCAGTCGGCCATTTGTTGGGGTGTGAGATTACCGCCGCAGATCACCGTGGCGACTAACTGATCCTGGAAACGTTTCCGCTGCTCAAGGATCGCCGCAACCCCGACTGCGCCGGAAGGCTCGACCACCAATCCCAGATGCTCGTGAAGCAGGCGCATCGCCTGGAGGATCGACCCATCCTGTACCAGCAGCGCATCATCAACCGTGCCGTGCATGTCTTGCAGCGCCTCGGGTACTGGAATACGCACACCAATCCCGTCGGCAATCGTATCGATCCGCGCATACTCCACGATCTTCCCAGTACGCCACGACTCAACCATCGCCGGGGCGCCGGCCGCAGCTACGGCGACAACCTGCGTTTGCGGCGCCTGGGCCTTCACCCAGCGCCCGATGCCCGTAATCAAGGCGCCATTGCCGAGCGCCACCAGCATGCTGTCGAACGATTCCGGCCAACGTAACAACTCCAGCCCGATCGTGCCGGCGCCCTCGCCGGTTGCCGGATCCAGGCTATCCTCGATCAGCGCCAGATCGTGTTTGCGGGCGATATGCTTGGCCGCCAGCTTGGCCGCATCGAAATCCTCGCCCTCCAGCCGCACCTCGGCCCCCAGCGCCTGCATGCGCGCGATCTTGAGCGGATTAGCGTTCACACTGGCATAGACGATCAGGCTGACATTGCGTGCCCGGCAGGCGTAGGCCAGGGCCTGGCCGAAATTGCCGGCGCTGGCGCAGACAAGGGTTGCGCCGGGGGGTGTCTGTGCGACGGCCAGCATTGCGCCGCGACCTTTGAACGAGCGGATCGGATTGAGCGTTTCGATCTTCACCACCAGCCGGCAGCCAAGCAGGGTTTCGAGCGATTCGGCGCGGTACTGCGGTGTATCGCGAAAGACCGCATCGATCACCTGTGGCGCAGCGGCGATCCGTTCCAGTGAGAGCCGATGGGACATAATGTCAGGCTCCTTGACGAGTAGGGCCTGGGCGCACCAGTTGGCCGCCCGCGCCGGCCGCCGGATGTCCGTTGTGGAAGATCGTTGTGCCGCGGCGCAGGGTACGCAGCACCCGACTGCGGATCGTGCGCCCGACATACGGGCTGAATTTGTGGCGGTCGTGCAGTTCTTCGCGCCAGAGCGTATGGCTTGTGTTCAGATCGACCAGCGCCAGATCGGCATCACTGCCGAGGCTGAGACTGCCCTTTTGTGGCGCAAGCCCGAGCCGTGCCGCCGGATTTGCGGCGAGCAGGTTGGCGATCGCCGCAAGTGCGAGGCCCCGTTGGAAATAACCCGCATCAAGCAGCAGCGCTAACGTACTCTGGACGCCCGCGATCCCGCCCCAGACCGCGAAGAAATCGCTGGCAAGCTTCATCTCCGGCGGGGCCGGCGAATGATCGGAGCCAATGCTATCGACCGCACCGGCGAGCACCTGCGTCCAGAGATCGGCCTGGGTTGCGGCATCGCGCAGCGGCGGTGCGCACTTGGCCGCGCGCCGATCCGTTCCGCATCAACGTCGGTGAGTACGAGATAATGCGGGCATGTCTCAGCCGTCACATCCACGCCGCGGGCGCGGGCAGCAGCGATCAGCGCCACTGCTCGCCCACTGCTCACATGCACAATATGCAGCTTGCAGCCGGCCTCTTCGGCCAGCAGAATCGCGCGCTGGATCGCCTCAAGCTCAGCCAGAACCGGCCGCGACCCCAGGTAATCGCGGATTCCGCTGCGACCTTCGGCAATGGCGCGGGCGGCAAGGGCGGCGGTGAGCGTGTCGTTTTCGGCATGAACCGCCACCGGCAAGCCCAGGCGAGCGGCGTGTTGCATGCCTTCAAAGAGCGTGAAATCATCGACGGCGGGAAAATCGGCGCTGCCGCTGCGCGACATAAACGCCTTGAAGCCGATCACCCCCAGCGCCGCCAGTTCAGCGAGATCGTCGCGATTGCCGGGGATAATCCCGCCCCAGAGCGCAAAATCGCATAGCGCCGATGCATTGGCGGCGGCCAGTTTCTGCTGCAACGCAGCCGCATTCACCGTCGGCGGGCTGGCATTCAACGGCATCTCAACCGCTACTGTACCGCCACCGGCCACCAGCGCACGCGAGCCGCTCGCCCATCCTTCCCATTCCGTGCGGCCGGGCTCATTGAAGTGGACGTGGGCATCAACCAGGCCGGGAAACACATACAGGCCGGTCGCGTCGATCGTCTCATTTGCCGCACCGTCAAGCTCCGGCCCAAGGGCCGTAATCACACCATCGGCAATTGCCAGATCGCCCTGTTGCGGCCCATCGGGCAACACCAGGTTTCCGCCACGAATAATCAGATCATAGGCCATAGACAGTTCTCAATTCCGTGCATGCAATTTCGCATTTCACATTTCGCATGGTGCGGCCTGCATCTCACATTTCGCATTTACACAGGCGGATCCCAGTCATTCCGTGGCGCGCGGCGACCGCGCTGACGTGGCGCGCGGCGCTCCAGCCGGAACAGAGCCTGAAAGGCTTCAGGATCGGGGATATCGGCCAGCAGATCGAGATAGATCGGCAGGCCGCCCTGCACCGCCACCCAGGCCCGCGGTGCATGCACCCCGCCGCTCTCGCTGTAGGCATAGGAGCGATAACCGGCCGGGCCAAGGCGTTCGGGCGCGATCGTGCGCCTGGTCAGATTCAAGGTCTGGATGCGCAGGCGGCCGTCGGGCAAGCGCGAAATCGAGGTCGCCACCATCTGGCCGAGCAACAATAGATCTGCATCACGGTGTGGCCAACTTATCCAGGAACCGGCTCACCACCGCAATTGCGGCGGCGACATCAGCAGCCGTTACTGCTTCGGCCGGATTGTGACTGATGCCGTCTTTGCAGCGCACAAACAGCATTGCGGCCGGCGTGATCTCGGCCAGTACCGCCGCATCGTGGCCGGCGCCGCTCGGCAACGAAACCAGCTCGTAGCCTGAATCCCCGATCGCCGCCGCCAGTTTCGCCCGCATCCCCTCCGCCATCGGCACGGCAGCATGCTCGGCGATCGGTTGCAGCGTAAGATCGAGATTGCGTTCGGCCGCGATCATTTTGGCTTGCTGCATTACCTCGTTCACCGCTTGCCTGCGCACCGAATCGTCCTGATGCCGCAGATCCAGGCTGATCATGGCTGTGCCGGGGATAACATTTGAGGCGCCGGGCATCACCGTGATCTGACCGACCGTCGCAACCAGACCATCGCTGCGCCGAGCGATCGCCTCGATCGCCAGCACCAGTTCGGCGGCGCCGGCAAGTGCGTCGCGGCGCAAGGCCATCGGCACCGTGCCGGCATGACCGGCCATGCCCGTTATGCCGAGTTGGAGCCGCGTAATTCCGGTGATCGCCGTGACAATGCCAACCGGCAGGTTACGCTCTTGTAACCGTGGCCCCTGCTCGATATGCACCTCAAGGTAGCCGAGCAATTCATCACTACGGCGAGCATCCTGCGCGATCAGATCGGGATCGCCGCCGAACGCCCGGATCGCTTCGGCCACACTCACACCGGCCTCATCGGTCAACGCAAGTGTCGCCGGATCAACGTTGCCGGCCAGGGTGCGGCTGCCGAGAAACGAAGTCCCGAAGCGCAGCCCTTCCTCATCACAGAAAGCCACCACCTCAACCGCGAACGGCAAGCGCCGCCCGGCGGCAGCCAGGCGCTCAACGGCAGCCAGGCCGACCAGCACGCCAAGTGGGCCGTCATATTTTCCGGCGTCGCGCACGGTATCGAGATGCGAGCCGATCACAAAGCTCTTCGCCGCCGAGCGGTTTGCCGGATACGTGCCGATCAAATTTCCGACACTATCCTCATAAACCGTCATGTGCGCGGCGCGCATCCAGCCGGCAACCGCCTCATTGGCCCGGCGCAGCGCCGGCGTGAGCGAACGGCGCGTTAGCCGGCCATCCTCCTCGCTGATAGCGCCCAGCATCTCGGCACGTGCCATCACCGTCGCGGCGAATTGTTCGTCCATCGCTCCTCATTTCAGCTGTTGCATGTTATAGGTTGCATATCCGCAACGGTTTATCAGAAATTGCTGTCAACTGCTTCACACGCCCTGTCCGTACGCCTTCACCAGCCGCATTCGTACACTGGCTCGCGGCGCATCGACCCGGCGCGCCATCCACTCCACAACCCGTTCGGGCGCCAGATAGCGTTCAGCTAAGTGCCGGCGCAACTGCGGATCGTACGGCTCAACCTGCGCGCTGCCGCTGAGGCTCAGGTAACGGCGGGTATCCTCAATCGCGAGGCTGATCGTCGGGTTGCGGCGTAAATTTGCCGCTTTCACACTCCCGGCGCCGACCGTAAAGCGAATCTCGTTGTCCTCAAGCAGATACCAGACCACCGTCTGCTGAATGCTACCATCGCCATTAAGCGTTGCCACCACGGCATAATGCCGTTCCTCCAGAAATGCCCGTTGGGTAGGAGTGAGCATAACCACACTTTCGGTTAAAACAGAAGGCGCGAGGCGTAAAGACGCAACATAGCGCATCGTTACGCCTCGCGATTTAGCTGTCGTTCTGGGCCTGGCGCACTGCATCTTCCAGCACCGGATAGGGTTGGCGCCCATCACCAGGTAGCGCTGATTGATCACGACTGCCGGCACACCACTCAGGCCATATGCGGCTGCCTGTTGCACATCCGCCGTGACCTGTTGATCGTAGATTGAATTGGTGAGTGCGTGCAGAAATCCGTCGCGATCAAGGCCGACCTGTGCGGCAAGATCAGCCAGCACTTGCAGATCGCCGATATCGTGCGCCTGTTGCCAATACGCCTTGAAGACCGCCCGGTGATACGAGTCACCGGCGCCTTGAGCTTCAGCGAATTTCGCACCGACCAGCGCAGGCCGGCTGTCAATTCCAAACGGGCCGCTCTTGATCTCCAGCCCATACTGCTGGAGGGCCATTGCCGCTAACTGCGGGCGAGCGGCTTCGATCCGGGCGCGATACTCAGGCGGCATCGGTGGTGCGCGGCCGGGCGCAACTCGAATGAACGCCACTGTATCTCGGTGGCAAACTGATCACGGAGCCGTTCCAAACTGGAGGCTACAAGAAAACAGAACGGTCAGACGAAGTCCGACCACACGTCGATACGTACAGTCATCGCTACTCCTATCAGTGCAAGGTGTTGTTGCATTATTCTACCCCAAGATCGGCAACTCCCGGCGGAATCGCAGATAATCGCACGCTTGTTCCAGAAAAGTGTACAGCATCCCGTAACTGCCGTATAATGCATATGCCACGATTTGCAATAACAATCAACGGACTGTGAAAAAAATGCGAGGTAGGATATGAACTTCCAGGACCTGGCGAACTTGTTGGTGTTCGGCCTGCACATTCCCGATGGCTTTCTTTCGGTGCCGGTTTCGCTGATCTGGTGGGTGCTGACCATTCTGGCAGTCGGTCTGGCGGTTCGCAACATCAATGGTTCGCTCAACGAGCGCCAGATCCCGCTGATGGGTGTGATGGCGGCGTTTATTTTTGCCGGCCAGATGCTGAACTTCCCGGTGCTCGGCGGCACCTCCGGCCACCTGTTGGGCGGCGCGCTGGCCGCGTTACTGCTCGGCCCCTGGGGCGGTATATTGGTGATGGCCTGTGTCGTCGCATTGCAGGCGCTGCTCTTCCAGGACGGCGGTTTGCTGGCGTTGGGCGCGAACATCTTCAATATGGGCGTCGCCACGGCCCTGGTCGGCTACTACCTCGGCATGCCGTTGTTGCGGGCCTTCGGCGGCAAATCCTGGGGATTGGTCGTCACCGGCTTTATCACCGCCTGGCTCTCGGTGATGGTGGCGGCACTGCTGACCTCGATCCAGTTAGTGTTCTCGGGCCTGTCGGCAGCGGTCGTCTTCCCGGCGATGATGTTCGTACATACGTTTATCGGGATCGGGGAAGGATTGATCACCGTCGCCGCACTCGCATTTGTGGTCTCGACGCGTCCTGACCTGGTCGCAACTCTGGCGGGCTATCTCAGCCCGGCCGCGCTCAAAAGCTCGGCAAGTCGCGGGACGATCGCCACCATCACCATTGTCGGCTTGGTGATCGCAATCGCGGCGGCCTTTATCTCGCCGCTCGCCTCCGGCGATCCGGACGGTCTGGAGCGGGTGGCCGAGGATCAGGGCTTTATTGAGCGTGCGCAGGATGCGCCGTATCAGATCCTGCCCGACTATACGATCCCCGGTCTCGATGGTGGAATCTCGACGATCCTGGCAGGCGTAATCGGCCTGGTGATCGTCTTCGGCATCGGCTACGGCATCGCACTGATGATGCGTGGCCGCAACGAGTCGTCGAGCGACAAGCAACCACAGGCGCCGTCGCAAAGCCAGAGCGGCGACTAGAACGTCGGTAGCGTAATCGGATTTGTAGGCGTTTCGGGCCGCCGGCCCGTAAGGATTCTGTCACAACACAAATACGCTACCGACGTTCTAATACAGTGCGCAATGTTATGGATTGGTGTTGCGTCGGTACATCGGCGCAACATCAGCCCAAAATCACCAGATTGCTATGCCCCTTTCTACCGGTACGCTTGATCGCTATATTGAAGGCGCCAGCCCGATTCACCGGCTCGATGCGCGCGTGAAACTGCTGCTTACGCTGGCCTTTATTCTCACACTGGCGCTGGTGCCGCATGGCAGTTGGCTCACACTGGCGGTTGCCGCCGGCGTACTCTGGCTAACCGTACATCAGGCCTGGGTCGGCTTAGGTACGATTATTGGGCGTTCATTCGTTGCGCTCCCCTTCGCCCTGGTGGCAGTAAGCCTGGTCTTCTCGCTACCCGGCCCGGAGTTGGCGCGCTGGACGCTCGGCCCGTTCACGTTGACTGCCAGCAGCACCGGCCTGATCGCCTTTGTCAGCATTGTGATCAAGTCGTGGTTGTCGGTTCAGGCCGCGCTCTTACTCACAGCCACGACCCACTTCACCGATGTGTTGTTTGCGTTGCGGGCCTTACGGTTGCCGGCGGTTCTGGTGGCGATCCTCTCATTTGCCTATCGCTACCTATTTGTGCTGGTCGATGAGGCCGGGCGCATGTTACGGGCGCGCGAGGTGCGCAGCGCCGAAGTACCGGGACGGAAAGCCGGCGGCGGGCTTGTCTGGCGTGCTTCCGTGGTCGGTCGCATGGTTGGCACCTTGTTTCTACGGGCCTATGAACGCAGCGAACGGATCTATGTGGCGATGCTATCGCGTGGCTTCGACGGCGAGATTCGTACGATCGCCGTACGACCGCTCAGCAGCTATGAACGGGGCCTGGTATTACTCGGCCTGAGCGGCCTGGCAGCACTGGCTTTTTTGGCGCATCTGTTATAACGGCGTGGCAATGTGCGGCGCTCGGCAAACGTCGGTTATCGATGTCCTCTAACCTCGAAAGATTTGGAAGCATGACTGTCGCAACGGAGATTAGACAATCGGTACTGGAACGCCCGGAAACGGCGCTCTTGCAATTGCGTGACGTACACTACACCTATCCCGACGGAACCAAGGCACTATGCGGCCTCGATCTCACAATCGCTCCCGGCGAGAAGATCGCGCTGCTTGGCCCGAACGGCGCCGGCAAGAGCACCATGCTGTTGCATTTGAACGGGGTGCTGCGGGCCGGTAGCGGTGCGGTATATCTTGGCGCGGAACCGATCAACGACGCAAATATTCGCCGGGTTCGAGCACGGGTTGGTATGGTATTTCAAGATCCCGACGATCAGTTATTTTCGCCGACCGTGTTCGATGATGTGGCATTCGGCCCAGTGCATATGGGCCTGGACGAGGCCGAAGTAGTGCGGCGGGTAACCCGGGCGTTGGAGCAGGTGGGTATGGCGGGCTTTGAACGGCGTATGCCGCATCACATGAGCCTCGGACAACGCAAGCGGGTAGCGATCGCCACCGTTCTCTCGATGAGTCCGGAACTTCTTGCGCTGGACGAACCATCGGCCGGGCTTGATCCACGGGCGCGCCGCGGCCTGATCGATCTGCTCCGCGCGCTCCCGCTGGCCATGATCGTCTCAACCCACGACATGCCGATGGTCGCCGATGTTTTTCCGCGCAGCGTGGTTCTGGCTGAAGGCCGGATCGTCTACGACGGCGACAGCGCCGAATTATTGAACGACGCAGCCCTGCTTGAACAGTATGGCTTAGAGCGACCCTAAGGGCACGAAGGCGCTCAACGGAGCTTCGTGCCCACGGCCATCCTACGTTCAAGTGCAGCGACGATGGGGTCGAGCATTTGCACGGCGCGATCGACGCTGTAATACGTTATCCTCGACCCTGGATCCTCTATCCTGGCCTTATGGCGTAGGAGCGCCGTTACCCAGCAGATCGCTCAATCGCCGTACATCCGACCAATTGGTTTCGGCCTCAACATCGGCGATCGGCGTGTAGAGCGTATCGAGGGCGAAGACCTGCACAGCGAACTGCTTGCCATTCACCGTAATGATGCGACTATCATCAAGCGGTGCGCCGAGCGGGCGGCCGGCCTTCGCCTCCTCGATCATAAATGTGTGGAACGCCCAGTTGGGGTGATAGGTAATCTCCGACGACAGGAACGTCTCGGAGATCAGTGCCGTATCGAGGTTGCCGCTATAGCTATGGAGTTGCACCTCAGCCTCGATGCGCCGTCCCGACCAGGAAGCGACCAGGCGCCGGATCGTATTGATATACGACTCGGGCACATTTCCGTCCGAGCGGGGCGCATAAACCGGTACCGCCTTTTCAACGGTATCCAACCCTCGATTGACATAACGGCCAAGGATTAATTCACACCAATCGCGGACACTATCCTGCCAGGAGCCATAGCGCGCGAAGCCACCGACGGATCCGGCGCCTCGGGAGGCTTTCACCGCACGGCGAAGCATACCCCAATTTTGCAAACCATCGCGGGCGCAGCGGCCGGTGGTGCAGAACTGCGATTCGTGCTTAAAGAATGCGAGGGCGACAGCGGGATCAAGGCCATAGGCAACAATGATATCGTACAATTCGGGGCCGGCGCTGGTAGCAGGCGAACCGCCGTTACGCAGAATCTGGACAAAGGCCTGTTGCGAGATGCGGGGTGGGCTGACAAACGACAAACCATTTTGCGCGGTGACGGGTGATGGCGCAGTGCCAAGGGCGAGCGTTGCGACGAGGCTACCGCCGGCGAAAACGGCGAGGAAGATCGCTCGTTGGCGTGGAGCGCGCAGCACCATAGGCAGACGGAGTAAGAGCAACAGTGCGGCAAGCCATGCCAGGATCAGCGCGACATGCCCGAACTGGGCAAGAGTGATGACATCAAGCACCCAAAGTGGCGGGAGGCTCACAGCGAGACAAGCGAGCAAGGTAAGGATGCGCGGTTCAGCTTGTACATACCACCAATGAGCATCGGAAGGGTGACGGTCGGGCATCAGCACCTCCATCTAGCCATACGTCACGATTGTATCTGAATCATAGGCGGCAGTATAACACGAGGATTCCATCTCTGGCTATAGGTCGCGCCGAATTAGCGTGAAGTGTCAACGATTATCACACAAAGTTCAGCCAACGACACCAAAAAGCGGCCAGGAGCAAAGGGTTCCTCACCGCTTTTCACATTGCAACGCCGGAACGGCGGCAGTTTGGTAAAAAAAATTGGATTGCCGGGTTTGCCGGCAAAACCAGCAACCCGGCAACCCAGCAACCCAAAAAAGCGATTGAAGCGCCCGTGAATTTGTGCGCGTCAGCGGCACGAAACCGTGAAAGCAGGACTAATCGAGATAGCCGCGTAACTTCTTGCCGAGGTGTGGATGGCGCAACTTACGCAGGGCAACCGCCTCGATCTGCCGGATGCGCTCACGAGTGATCCCGAACTCAACACCGACCTCTTCAAGCGTACGATAGCGGCCATCTTTCAGCCCATAGCGCAACTGAATAATCTTACGCTCGCGTTCCGGCAACTTCTGCAGCACCTCTTCAATCTGCTCACGGAGCATTGAAGCGGCGGCGGCCTCAGAGGGCGTCGAGATGCGATCATCCTCAATAAAATCGCCCATGCGCCCCTCACCCTCCTGGCCAACAGGCATTTCGAGGGAAAGCGGGTGCATACTGGCTTCAAGGGTTCGACGTACCTTCCCGGCAGAGATTCCCATCGCTCGGCGATCTCCTCGGGGGTAGGTTCACGCTGCATCGACTGCTGGAGCTTATGGGATGTACGCTTCACCTGACTGATCGCCTCACCCATATGGACGGGCAAGCGAATAGTACGGCTCTGATCGGCAATCGCGCGGGTAATTGCCTGACGAATCCACCAGGTAGCATAAGTACTAAACTTATGTCCCTTGGTATAGTCGAACTTTTCGACGGCGCGCATCAGACCAATATTACCCTCTTGCACCAGATCCATCATTGTCAGGCCGTAGGAAGTATATTTTTTGGCGATACTGACAACAAGGCGCAGATTGGCCTGGATCAAATGCTGACGGGCCTCAAGGCCGGCATAAAACTGGCGTTCCAGGATAAGCCGTTCGCGGGCGCTGGTATATTCCTCGCGATCAATCCGTTGGCGAGCGGCATCACCCGTTTCCATCGCCTTGGCGAGCTCAACCTCTTGCTCGGCGGTAAGCAGGGGAACCTGACCGATCTCCTGGAGGTACATGCGCACCGGGTCATCGAAGGCGATATCGTGCAGATCAGGCAAATCCGCAAGTGACTCTTCATCGGCGCCGGTGCTCCCCACCAGTTCAGCAGTCGACTCGACCACCCGAATACCTTCGGATTGCAGTGTAGCGTACAACTGATCGACCTCAGCGACACTTCGTTCAGGCTGCGGGTATGCGTCCAGAATATCGCTGTAAGTCAAATAGCCGCGCTTGCGCGCCAATACGAGTAACTGGTCGATCATCGGCCCCGACTCCTCTGTGGTGAACACATCTTCCGTTACCATGGTTCCTTGTCAAGGGAGGACGCGTTTGCTGAGGCATTCAACACACCAGCACTACCACATGCATAAAGATGTAGTGCAGTTTTGTGTTTAGATGCAGGGCGTGTGTTTAACATAATACACACGCTGTCAAGCGCTACTACCCTTGCCCTATCCTCCAATCACTGTCCGACGGCAACTTGGGATGTCGCGTCATACCATCATATATCGTAAGTATATTGAAGATATAGAGGGGCCGGAGCGGGCGAACGCCACGCTCAGGCCCCTAATAGTATGTGTGCATCTTTCATAGCATGAATATGGGGCCAGGAGATTACCCCCAAACCCCAACGTCTAGCAGCACACTAAAGGGACGCGAACTTGGCACCCCATTCACCTTGCCTCGTGTACTATAGCATTATCCAACGGTTAAAGTCAACCCCTTGTGATGAAATTTGCAGATGGCTGGCGTGGGCTTTGACGGTAGGCTGTGCCTTGGTTATAATACATGCGGGCCGGTAGCTCAGCGGTAGAGCACCTGACTTTTAATCAGAGGGTCGCGGGTTCGATCCCCGCCCGGCTCACCATCCTTTAAGGCTTTCTAATGCGGCGTAACGATGATTGTCATTGTTGCGCCGCACTGTCATGTAGCCAAGTCTGTAGCCAAACTCCCCGGCGACGGCAGTGGACTGCGGTGGAACGATGTGGAGGATAGGCGCGACGCAGCGTGTGCATACGATTCGTAGGCTGTGCTTTTGCTACCTGGGTTTAGGATTGCATAAAGGATGGTCGTCTCAAAGGAACGTTGAGCACATGCTCAGCGCATTCATGACGGTGGGGGATTATCGATGTCATCACTCACCTATGACGAACTCCTGACGGTGGCGCGTCGTTTGTCGCTGGCCGATCGACTACGCCTTGCCAGTACGTTGGTGCATGAAGCTGCTGGTGAAGTCGCACCGCCTTCAGGACATCAACCGATGACCCCTGCGGAGGCGTTGTCCGCACTTGATGCAGTGCGGGCTCATTTTGCCAGTCAGGGGCCAGTTAATCCAACGATTGCGGACGATCTGTCGGATTCGCGACGGTAGGATCACTTTACCAATGTACACGATCGATGCGAATATTTACGCCCGCGACATTGATCCGAACGATCCTCAGTATGTTTCCTGCCATACGCTGATTGAGCGATTGCGGCAGGGTGATGTGCGTGTCATTGTGCCGACACTCCTTCTCGCCGAACTGGCAGCCTCCATCAGTCGCGTGCGTCGAGATCCGCTGCGTGCCCGGATCACCATTGATGCATTGCAAGCGCTTCCGTTTATGGAATTCATCGATCTGGATCGATCGCTGGGTCAAGAAGCTGCGGAGATTGCGGCGGATCGCGCCGTGAAAGGGGCCGACGCAGTCTATATTGCCGTTGCCCGTCGTTATGGTTGTACGCTTGTGACCCTTGACCAGGAACAGGCGAAGCGTGCTGCGCTGATCGTTCAGGTGATGACCCCAGACGAAGTCCTCACGGCGCTCAGTTCCACATAAGGTGTGTTTCCACTTTTCTCAGACAACGCCCTTGCATCAGGGCGAAGCTCACAGGCTGCCTCGTAGACAAATTCCTCCCCAAACTGTCCCTGGTACGCCAAATCACTCGCTCACGATTCGTCACGTGCTTGTCCGGTATGCTCCTCAATCTCGCGTGCTGCCTCCATGGCATCCGTTCCAGGCTGCTCCATGTGAGGCGCCGCAAACAAGCCGGCGATGCCCTCCACCGCCTGGCGCTGGGCGGCCGGCACGACATGGCCGTAGGTGTTCATGGTGACGCTGATCTGGCTGTGACCAAGGATCTCCATCACGACGCGCGGATGCACGCCCTGGGCGATCAGGAACGTCGCACAGGAGTGGCGGAGATCATGGAAGCGCGTGCTTTCGGGTAAACCAGCGCGTTTGAGCACACCCTTGAAGTGGCGGATCAGATTGCGCGGCTCCAGAGGCGTTCCCACTTCGGTTGGAAACACCATTCCATGCTCATTCCAGGCGTCACCCAGTTCGGCGCGCTGTCGTTCCTGGGCCTGTTGGTGCACCTGGAGCGTCTGAACCAGCACCTCCGGCAGCGGCAGCGTCCGGGCGCTGCTGCGAGTCTTCGGCTCGCTGAGCACCAGTTTACCATCCTGGCGTTGCAATGCCGTTGCGACCCGTAGCGTTCGCTGGGTGAAATCCACATCGACCCAGCGTACGCCCAGCACTTCGCCGCGCCGTAATCCGAGCGACAAGGCCACCCGGTAGAGGGCTTCCAGGCGATGGCCTTTGACCGCATTCAGGAGGACGTGGGCCTGCTCTAGGGTGAGCGGCGCGAGCGCAAACGGCTTCACCGGCGGCGTTTCGACGAGGTCGCCACATTGCGCACCACATAGCCCCACTTGAGC
Source organism: Oscillochloris sp. (assembly GCA_012032775.1). Classification (GTDB taxonomy): domain Bacteria; phylum Chloroflexota; class Chloroflexia; order Chloroflexales; family Chloroflexaceae; genus JAAUQO01. The sequence goes on from JAAUQO010000078.1 coordinate 24,241, forward strand.
GCCTGGTTCAACGCCTTGCGCAACACGGCGCGCGTATATTGGATGGTTCGGGGCGAGAGGTTGGCCTGGCTGAGGCTGGTGATCATCGCCTGTACATGCTCCGGTTGGAGTTTGGTGAGCTGCAACGCACCAAGATGCGGTGTGATGTACAGGCGGACGGTGTCGTCATAGCTTTTGTGGGTTCGTGGGCGGTTGCGCACCTGCACCACCTCCGCCAGCCAACGTTCCAGATACTGCTTCACCGTCATTGACTCGGCGGAGAGGTTCAGGCCAAGGTGTTGATCGCGATGGAGCGCCTTGAGTTTCTCGGCAACTTCCTTGCGGGTCTTGCCGTAGATCACCTTCCGGCGGCGCTTGCCGTTGACCACACCAAGATCGACCGACGTACACCAGAGCCCGTCGCTCTCCCGCTGATAGATCGAACCCTCGCCGTGGCCGCGTCGTTTGCCCATGAGCGTCATCCTTGACTGCATATACTAGGCCGAAGGATAGCACCGGCGCAGTTCACATGCAAACAAATGTTTGCCCATGCCGCCAGTGCTATCCCACACGTATTCAGGTTCCTGGTAGCGAACTTTGCTTGGCCACCCAATCGCGCAGGGCGGCCAGGGGAATCCGCCGGGCGGCGCCACGCCGCACCGACGGCAACTCGCCGGTGTCCAACATCTCGTAGACCGTTGAACGACTGAGGCTCAGGATGCGGGCGGCTTCCTCGACCCGCACCAGCAGCGGCTCGATCGGCGGTTGACGCGGCGCGTGCCCCGCAGTCGGTGCTGTCTCCATGAAGCTGATCCTTCCCATACACGGGTGCAATCTGCACACACCCATAACTGCTTGACTCTGTTGGTTAAAGGGTTTCTTAACGATTAGGTCGTCGCAAGTCATGGCATCATAAGATTTTCGGTCTTCCTACGACGGACGATCCATCCATGAGCAGTAGACAGGAGGTGTGGTGATGACGTTCCACCCGCATCCGGTTCCGCCTGTTCCTGACGCCACCGCTGCGGCAACGCTCGCCGCTTTTC
>JAAUQO010000079.1 GCA_012032775.1 Oscillochloris sp.
CCTTGGCTTGATCGAGCGGAGTGTTTTCGACAACATCACCGGGCTACGCCGGCCACCCTGAGCCTCTGGACGTTGATCGCGCTGTATGTCGGGGTTGGGTTGGCTCAACTCGCAACCTCGTTCGCCGACATCTGGGCCGAGGTCGCTTCCGCTATCGCACCGGCGCGCGGCTGCGTCACAACCTTCTGGCGACCCTGCTGCGCCGGCCGGGCGCCCTTCCGTCGCCGGTGCCGGTCGGCGAAGCGATCAGTCGCTACCGCAACGATGTGGCCGAAGTGACCGATTTCCCGCTCTGGCTGCCGCATGTCGGCGGCTCGCTGCTGATGTTCGTGATCGCAGTTGTGCTGATGGCCCAGATCAGCCTGGCAATCACGCTGGTGATCTTCATCCCAATTGTGGCTTCGGTCTGGTTGGCCCGACTGGCATGGGGCCGCATGTTGCGGGCATATGCAGCGAGCGCCGCTGCGACCGACCGGGTGAGCGGGTTTCTGACCGAACTACTCGGCGCAGTTCAGGCGCTCAAGGTTGCCGGGGCTGAAGCGGCGGCGGTGGCGTATCTGCGCGAGCTGAATGATCAGCGTCGGCGGGCCGTTGTGCGCGAGCGCATGCTGCACGAAGTGATGTTCTCACTCACCGACAATCTGATCGTCTTCGGCATCGGTGTGATCCTGTTGCTGTCGGGCCAGGCACTCAGCGCCGGTACCCTCAGCATCGGCGATTTCGCCCTGTTTGTGTTTTTGCTCTGGCATACAATCGAAACGCCGACCCTGATCGGCACATTCATCGGCGACTATCAGCAACAGGGCGCCTCGATCGCTCGCTTGCGCGGACTCGCCCCCGATGCGCCGGTCGATGCGATGATCAGCGATCAACCGGTTGCGCCGCCACTGGCTGCCGTGGCGCCCGGCGCAGATCCACAGGCGCCGCTGATCGAACTGCGCGGCCTGAGCTATCAGTATGCCGGCAGCGGGCGCGGGATCAGCGACATTACACTCAGCATCCCGGCCGGTAGTTTGACCGTGGTAACCGGACGGGTAGGTGCGGGCAAAACGACGTTGTTACGGGCGTTGTTGGGCCTGTTGCCCGCGCACACAGGCGCGATCTGCTGGCAGGGGCAACCGGTCGATCGGCCGGATGAGTTCTTCCGGCCGCCGCGCAGCGCCTACACCGCTCAGGTTGCCCGGCTTTTCTCGGATCCGCTGCGCGAAAACATCCTGCTCGGCGTTGAAGCATCACCCGAGGCGCTGCGCCACGCAATCCATACCGCTGTGCTTGAACCTGATCTGGAAACGTTTCCGGAAGGACTGGAAACGTTAATCGGGCCACGGGGTGTGCGGCTTTCGGGCGGCCAGACCCAGCGTACCGCCGCCGCACGTATGTTGGTACGGCAACCGGAGTTACTGGTGTGTGATGATCTGAGTAGTGCGTTGGATGTCGAGACGGAGGCGCAACTATGGGAGCGGATCGCCGGCGCGGCCGAACACAATCGGCGCCCGACGATCGTGGCCGTATCGCATCGGCCGGCGCTTTTGCGACGGGCCGACCGGATCGTTCTCATGCATGAGGGTCGCATCGCCGATATTGGGCGGCTCGACGAACTGCTTGCACGTAATCCCGAAATGCGGGCGCTCTACGGCGAGGAATAAAGGCGAGCGTAGGGATGAAGCATGCGTACGTAACGCTTCACCCCTACGCCACCACCACCCGCCCATCCTCCAGATAGGCCGTAGTGCCGCGTTTCAACGCCAACAATGCCGCCGTCACCCGACTGCGAATCCGCGGCGCCAATAGCGGATCGGCTTTCTGGGCCGCCAATAGCCGCAACTCGGCGATCTCCTTCGGTTGCGGTGCAAGACTGGTAAAGGTATCGTCGTCGAGAATACCGCCGTCGAAGATCATCTTCACCGACTCTGGTCGCGATCGGGTGCGAGCCGGCAAATATTCAATACTCAACAAACGCCCGACCGGCAGTTCACGCCCAAGTTCTTCGGCCACCTCGCGCACACAGGCCGCATACGGCGACTCGTTTTCTTCGACGCTGCCGCCGGGCAACAGCCATTCCGCCCGATACACCGGTTTTGCAATCAGAATGCGGCCCCCGGTATCGTAAAATAAAGCCGCAGTCGCCATACGCTTGCCGGGCGTCCGAAAATAATGGTGGGCATCTTCCGCCCATCCATCGCCGATTTGGCCCATACTCCCTCTTTCTCATATGTTCTGTCTAGAATCATTCTACCAGTGTTGGGTGTTTGTAACATCGCGGCGATAACACAGACTCATAGTTACTCACCCGAGTTACACGCTGATCAACACTGCGCCCGCGTAACTCTGGTGATGCAGAAACTCGTTGCGACAACGAGCATGAATCGAAGGAACAACCGCATGACAAATGATGAAAGCAGTATCGTGTATGACGAGGCGGGCAATCGCTTCAGCTATAGCAGCGACCAGGGCACGGGGGTTTTAAAATTCCGCCGCGATTACACCCGGATCTACTTCCTCCATACCGAAGTTTCCGAGGGCTTGCGCGGCCAGGGTGTGGGGGCGAAACTGGCGAAGGCCGGGTTGGAATTTGCCCGCGCCAATAAACTGCGCGTGATCGCACAATGCCCATTTGTGCGAAAGTACATTATGGAGCACGCCCAGTATCAGGATCTGGTCGAGGTGTAGTTGCGCGATGGATCGATGGCGTTTGCGATACGTTCGCAAATGCCATCAGCCCAAGATTGCGCATTCCTGCGGCGTTGCAAGTGTAAGCGGCGTAGTGATCGATGCGATCAATATGCCGTCGGGATTCGGGGGTCACAGTCGCTCCAGAATCTCGGCTTTTTTGGCCTCGTATTCGGTTTCGGTGATCAATCCTTGATCGCGCATCTTCTTTAATTCCGCCAGACGTGCCGCAGCGCCCGACCCCGCCGCTGCCAATCCCTCGCCGAACAACTCTGCCGCCTGTGCGAAAACCTGCTGGGCCTCAGGCGGTAGATCGGCGCCGCGATCGTAAACTTGCCCATCGACCATAAAAACTTGTGCATTCGCCGTAGTGGCGCCTCCGATCGGGCCAACAATCGCCACACGTTCGGGACGATTGCGATCGACGCGCACATCAAGCCGCGTTCCGGGCGGATACACATTGCTCGGCGCAAACAACGAACTCTTGCGCTTGATCAACATGCGCGTGCTGGCCTGATACGGCGGATGTCCTGGGCGTTGCACTTCCATTTCGACCGCCACCTGTGGGCTACGGTTGATCCGCACACCGGTGTAGCGCACGTCGAGCACGGTTGCCTGGGCCGGCTCACCCTCGGCCAGCAAGCGTTGCGTTCGTCGCTCCGCCAGATGGTACGCCCCAAAAACGATCGTCAGAATAATCACTACCGGCGCCGTCGAGATCAGCACGATCAACAGAATGTCGAGAACCGGATTGCCCAGGAATTGCGGCATAGGAGCCTCGTAGTGCATACGTATATGTTAAGATACGCTTACTAAACTGTACCACCAGGAGAGCGTATGAGTATAGTGCGCCAGGCCGATCGCGTACGCGGATTCGGTACCTCGATCTTCGCCGAGATCAGCGCCCTTGCCGTCCAGACCGGGGCCGTCAATCTGGGCCAGGGTTTTCCTGATTTCGCCGGGCCGGAGTGGATCAAGCAGGCCGCTGCCGAGGCGATCGGCGCCGATCACAATCAGTATCCGCCCTACATCGGCGTGCCGCGCCTACGCGAGGCGGTTGCTGCAACCTGGCGGGCGCAGGGCCGGCGCACGATCGATCCGCTCAGCGAAGTGACGGTGACCAGTGGCGCAACCGAGGCGCTGTTCGCGATGATGCAGGCGCTGCTCAATCCCGGCGATGAGGTGCTGCTCTTCGAGCCGTTCTACGATGCCTATGTGCCGGATGTGGTGATGGCCGGCGGGACGCCGCGGGTTGTGGCGCTTTACCCGCCCAAAATAGCCGATGGTTCCTGGTGGTTCGACTCAAACGAACTGGCGGCCGCATGTAGCGCGAAGACACGGCTGCTGCTGCTGAATACGCCCCATAACCCGACCGGCAAGGTTTTTACGCGTGCGGAATTGACCCAGATCGCGGAGTTGTGTATCGCCAATGACGTGATTGTGCTCGCCGATGAGGTATACGATCAGCTTGTTTTTGCGGGCGCCGAGCATATTTCGATCGCGACGCTGCCGGGGATGTGGGAGCGCACACTCACGATCAATTCAATGGGCAAGACGTTCAGTTTAACCGGCTGGAAGATCGGCTACAGCGTCGGCCCGGCCGAGTTGAATGCGGCGCTGCGTTCCGCCCATCAGTGGGTGACGTTCTCAACCGCGACGCCGCTTCAGATCGCGGCCGCCGTCGCGCTGGAAAGCGCCCTCGGCAACGGCTACTACGCGCAATTCCGCGCCGAGTACGCCGAACGCTACGCGCTGCTGCGCCGTATTCTTGAGGAAAATGGACTGCCGACGTTACAGACTGAGGGGAGTTACTTCGTTATGGCCGACATCAGCAACAGCGGATTCCCGAACGATGTTGCGTTCTGTCGCTGGCTTACCAGCGAGGTCGGCGTCGCGGCGATTCCGCCTTCGGCCTTTTACAGCGATCCAACCCGGGCGCCGCTGCTGGCCCGTTTCTGCTTTGCCAAAAAGTTGGAAACGCTGCACGCCGCCGCCGAACGATTGCGTGGTGCTGTGCGCCCGGCCTGAGAGCGGCGCGCAGTGCCTGCTAGCGTGGCGTATGGGCGCTGGCGGCGCTCAGTTCCGAGAGGTGCCGGGCCTGGGCGGCGAACATCGCGCGGGCGCGATCGATATAGGCCCGCGCCTCCTGAAAATGCATAGCGGCGCGGTTCGCATGGGCAACATCGTAGCTACCGTAAAACTCCATCACCGCGTCGAGCCCGACGATCTCCAATTCCAACCCGCGCCGATAATCGTCGTGGGCCTGCTGAAGCGTCGGCGGCGGCCGGAGCGTATCCATGGTCGTCAACGCTTGATCGACGCGCTCGCGCAGGCGCTGCGTGGCCGCCACATGGCCCACCGAGGCGCCGCCCGGTTGGCTGGTAGTTGTACGGTAAGCCTCCGTCGCCGTGCGCAGATCGATCCGTAGCGGCTCCAGGGCCGCCAGATAGCCAAGGGCCAGACTCTCAACCACCGCCAGCGGTTCAGCTTCCAGAATCGGCTCAACCGTTGGTTGGAGGATCGGTGTCGGCTCAAGAAGTACCTCGGCAGTCGGGACTGCCGCTGCCGTCGAGGCCTGATTACGCTCAATCGCGAGTGCGGCGCTCTCGTACAACACCAGCGCCAAAACCACCAGCACCAGCGGCAGCATCCAGAGAATCAGCCGCGCCCTGCTCATCTCATGGCGATTACGCCGCCATGAAACCCACCACGACTCCGCGTTCCGGTCGGAAGTGGTTGTCGCAGCCGGCTGGGCCTGTGTTTCGCCCGGCATCGTCAGGCCGGGGGCAGCCTGCAGTGCTGCCGACAATTGATGCCGCTCGTGCAGCACCCGCAGCCCGCGCTGGGCGTGTTCATTCTGCGGATTGAGCTTGAGTGCGGCCTGCAAGCAGAACGCCTGATGCTGCGGACTGTCGAGCACACCACTTAACCAGAGCCAGGCCCGTTCGTTGCTCGGATCGAGTTGCACCGCCCGCGTCAGCAAACCGGCGGCAACCCGCTTCTGCCCGCCGCGCGCCGCCGCAATCCCGCGCTGATACAGCCGTTGGGCTTCAGTGCTATTGATTTGAACCGCCGTCTCGCCGGTAGTCGTCATAGAATTAGCATCTATGCGTGGCGGTTGCATGCACAACCGTCACACATATCTCTTAATGATCCGGAATAAGCGGATTCAGCGCCCGCTGGATCAGCGTCGGGTCCTCGACCATATTCTCGCGCACCGTTTCCCAGTACTCAGGACGCTCGTAGCCGAGTTGCCAGATCGCAATCCCGGCCAGATCGAACTCCTGAACCGTATCGATCTTCGACGCCAGGCCGGTCTCACTCATAAACCAGACTTCGCGCGTGCCCTGGGCTGAGCTATAGCGGAACCAACTCTCGCCGACCTGGCCCTGCCGATTGCTCTCCATAAAGTTTACCGTCGCACCCTGCTCGGCGATAATCTCCTGGATCACACTCCAGGGCCGGGCCGTAGCATTACCGCCGGGCGGCCAGTCGTAGCCATAGAAATGCACGCCGATCAGCACCTTACTCGGCTCCACCACACTGCGCGCATACTCAGCAACCGAACTGATCCAATAGGCCGGCGCAACCGGGCCGGGGCCGGAGCCACGCCAATGATAATCGTACGTCATGATCCGCAACTGATCGACATGCTTGCCGATCTCGACCCAATCCTGAAAACCGCCCAGCCCGCCCCAATCGCTGTCTTTGGCATGTACCGCGACAGTAAGCACTTTGTCGTGGCTATGGAGCGCCGCCGCCAGATCGCGGATAAACGCCGAAAAATCTTCGCGCAGCGACGGATCGAGTCCTTCGTAGTCGATATCGATCCCATCGTAATTGCGCGACAGCACCTCTTCGACAATATTCTGGATGTGGCGGGCGCGCACCTGCGGATTACGCAAAACCGGCACAATAATAGCGGGATTGGCGGTCACATTATGGATCGAGGGAATAATCCGGACATTATTCTCATGGGCGATCCGCACCAACTCCTCGTCGTAATTGCCGTAGAGCCGGCCGCTGCCGTCGGACGAGTACCAGAACGGGCTAATATCGTCGATGATATCTTTATTTGCCTCGAACGATTCGCGGGCGCCGCCGGCGAAATTCGGCGGCAACCAGACCGCAATATAGCGTCCGCTCTTGGGATGATAGTTCACCGGCGCCGTCTCAGGCTCGCCGATTGGTGGAATTGGCGTCGGAGGAACCGGAGTCGGCAGCACAATCAGCGCCGCCGCCGTCGGTGCAAGCGTTGGAGTGGATTCGGGCGCCGCCACCAACTGCACCGCCGCCGGGATATCGCCCACCATCCGCAGCGTTTGTACAATCAGCACACCGGCAACCCCTAACGAGATCAGGTAGATCAGAGCGAGGATCACGGTTGTAACCCGACTGCGACGAATCATCAACGACTTCAATAGGCCCCCAGATCGCGCAAACGCTGATCGCTAATCCCGAAGACGTGGGCGATCTCGTGCAGCACCGTGCGCCGAACTTGATCGCGTAGCGCCGCCGGTGAGCGGAAATCGCGTACCAGTGGATCGCGGAAAATCACGATCGTATCCGGCGGAGTAACGACACTGCTCTGGCGTTCCGTCAGCGGAATACCCTCGTACATCCCATATACCGTCTGCCAGGGGCGCACCCCTAATGCCTGCCGTTGCTCACGGTTGGGCCGGCGTTCAACGATCACTTCGACATTCTCAAGATACTGTTGAAACGGCGCCGGCAAACTTTCCAACGCTTCAACCACAAGTTGTTCAAAGGTTTCTGTATCCACGTGCTACACCATAGATATGGTACTGCACCAGTATTTCGATGCCGTTGCGGCACTTTTCGTCTGCGGCAGCGCCAATAGTAACCGAACAACCGGTTTTCACCTTGCCGGAGGCTAAAAAGCTCGTCAGGCGGGACGCCCACACGGGCGTTCGCGTAACGCTGCTCAAATTATACCGGCGGGCATGGCAGGGTGTCAACTCTTTTTTCATAATCAGCGGCATTCTGCTGCCCTGATTCACCGCTGAAACCGGCAACCCGTCAAACAGATCCCCGCGCGAAATCGGCGACACATCGATCGGCGGATGTCCAATTGGGCAGACTATGGTACCGTATGCGGCGGTATGGAACATATGGGAGTACTTATGACGATACATATTCGTCGGCTACACGGCCGCCCACTATCCGTGATGCTGACGGTGTTGATACTGTTCACACTGCTGTGGCCGTTTGACATGCTGATCGCGCGGATGCAGCGCGGCGCCACAACGGTTAGTGATTGGCCGGGGGTGTACAGCTACCGCCGCCATGCTCCAGCAACCGATGTCGAGGCGTATGTGCGCCCGGATCTGGCCCAGCGCATGGCATACCTGCGGCCCACGATCCTGGCCGCTGCCGCCCGCCACAACCATGCGGAGCTTTCGGGCATGACGGATCAGGAGTTCGCCGCCGTGATCGCGCTTATCATCTATAACGAGAATTTCGGCTGGCTGGAGGATGATGTGCCGCCGTTGCGGCATTTCACACCGCTTTATCAGGATCTGCAGCGCCAACTCAATCACCGCCGGCCCGGCAGCAATTTCAGTGTCTGGCCGGTCAATCTGCGGCCGTCGGTCGCAATCGAGATTTTAGAGCAGCGCCTGCCGTTGCCGGACGGAACCTGGGCCGAGCTTCCGCTGCACGTTGCGGGCAGCCGGATCGACCCGGACGAATATGCCGACCGGGCCGCGTTGATGGCGGCGGTTACCGACGAGATCAGCCGCGACGACCTGGCGGTCGCCTATCTGGCGGCAAATTTGGAGCGTGGTTTGTTTCGAGCAGCGTATGAAGATGTAGCGGTGGATTGGCGCATCCTGGCGGCCTGGCACAATCAAGGCCTGGTTGATCCGGAGGCGATCCGCACCAATTCCACCGCAAGCGACTATCTGCGCCGGGCGGCGGTATACCTACCGATCGCAGAGGATTTAATCATTCGCTGATTCGGCGATCACGAAGTGGTGGTTTCGGGTTCGGGAGCAAGCATCTCGTCGATCAACGCGATCAGGGCGCACGGAGCCACCTTCGCGTAGTAGTCGGTTTCGATCATGACGGCTGGAACATCATCACAGGCGGCCATACAGTCCAACTCGATCACTGCGAGTTGGCCCTGGTAGCGATTGGCGAGTTGGTCGATGGCCTGACGGAACTCGGGCCGACTGCGGGTGCAAAGCCGACATGTCATCAAATCCAGTGGCATGTCGTCGGGCCTCTCCAGATGTTGTGCGACAGATGCTTTCCGTCGTCACATCATACTATCCATACGCTTGAACGTGTCGAAAACGGTGTGGTTGCATGGTTGGGCAACCTGTTGCTTATACCCCTAGTGTACACGCTCTGTCCATCATTTGCAATAGGTTTTTTAAGCCTTCACTTATTTTATTCGGCCATGGGGCGATCAAAAAACACAGCGGCGAGGATGTACCCCTCGCCGCTGCGCTACGTTGTTATCGATCCGATGTGAAAGCCGAGCGGCGGCCCCCGGCGCCGAGGTGCGGCACCTTCGCTCTCCAACCCGATCGATTAGGCATACTGTAGCAGCAAACCGCTGGCGCGTGAATAGGAGTAGCGGTATACAAACTCGTGGTACCTTTGCCGCCGCGAACTACGCCCAATTGCCCGGTGTACCCTCTTCGCGCAGTCGCGCCAGCTTCGCCGCCAGCCCGGTGTAGCTGCTTGGATCGAGCGCCCGTAACTCGGCTTTGACCGACTCATCGATCGCCAGGGTTTCGATAAAGCGGTGCAGATCGGCCAGATTCAGCGCCCGACCACGGGTTAGCGCCTTGAGTGCCTCGTATGGCTCGGGATAACCGACCCGCCGCAGGATCGTTTGTAGGGCCTCGGCCAACACTTCGGGATGGGCAATTAAGTCGGCCTGAAGTGTTTCGCGGCGCACCGCGATCTTGTTCAATCCGCGCAGCGCGCGCTGATAGCCCAGCAGGCTGTAGCCGAAGGTTGGGCCGAGATTACGCAACACGGTGCTGTCCGACAGATCGCGCTGCAACCGTGAGATCGGCAGCTTGCGTGCGAAATGCTCCAGTAATGCGTTGGCGATCCCCAGGTTGCCCTCGGCATTCTCGAAGTCGATCGGATTGACTTTGTGCGGCATGGTCGAAGATCCGACCTCGCCGGCGCGCTGGGCTTGAGTCAGGTAGCCGTCGCTGATATACCGCCAGATATCCTGACACAGATCGATCAGAATTGTGTTCGCGCGCTTGAGTGCGTCGCACAGCGCGGCCAGATTGTCGTGCGGCTCGATCTGCGTTGTCAGCAACAACGGCTCCAGATCCAGTGAGCGCACAAAGGCCCGGCTGAAGGTGATCCAGTCAACCTCGGGTAGCGCAATCTGTTGGGCGGCGAAGGTGCCGCTGGCGCCGTTCAGCTTCCCGGTGATCTTCAGGTTCAAAATCTCGTCGTTGGCCCGGCGCAAGCGGGCGAAGAAGACATTGATCTCTTTGCCGAAGGTGGTCGGAGTTGCCGGCTGGCCGTGGGTACGAGCGAGCATCGCCGTAGCTGCTTCGGCGTCGGCGAGTTCACGCAGACGCCCCAGAATCGCGCCGATCGCCGGCAGAATCACCAGATCACGGGCCTCGCGCACCATCAGGCCATACGCCAGGTTATTCACATCCTCCGAGGTGAGCGCAAAATGCACCGCCTCGTTCCACTTGCTCAGCCCCAATTCGTCCAACTGCGCCCGGATCCAATATTCGACCGCCTTCACATCGTGGTTGACTTTGCGATCCCAGGCGCTGATCGCAAGGGCGTCGGCGTCGCTAAACTGGCGGTAGAGCGCCCGCAGACTCGCCTGTTGTTGTACGTCGAGCGCGGGTACGAAGCCGACGCGCGGCGAACGCGATAAAAAGATCAGGTACTCAATCTCGACCCGTAACCGGTAGCGAAACAGGGCCGCTTCGCTGAAATAGCTCGCCAGCCCCGCGACATCGTTGCGATAACGACCGTCAAGCGGTGAAAGCGCGGCTAAGTGCGCCATATTGTCACTCATTGTGGTTCCTCTCTGCACAAAATTGCGTCTGTGCAGAGAGTACCACATGTACGCACCAGCGAAAGGTAATTACCGCACCACAAACGGCAATGCTACTCCCCGGCGGGCATTCCCATGCCTTAAGCCTGTTCTACAGCCTCAACAAGGCTGCCTGACACAACATCATGGCCTATGTGGCGCCCGTGGAAAACCTGGCCCGGCGCGAGGGATTCCAACCCCCACCTCGCAGATTCGAAGTCTGCTGCTCTGTGCGTTAAGCTACCGCCGGATGTTGGTAGGGCGTGCGAGACTCGAACTCGCTCTTCCCGCTTGAAAGGCGGAATTCCTAACCCATAGATGAACGCCCCTGGATGGTCACGCGAGAGGGATTTGCACCCCCGGCCTGCGGATTATGAGTCCGCCGCTCTGACTGGCTGAGCTATCGCGTGGCTGCCGGGTCAGGGCTCGAACCTGAACCAACCTGTTTCAAAGACAGGTGTCCTGCCGATTAGACCACCCGGCAATATGATTTGCGACGCGTCCGTGTTGGTTGAGCGCGGCCTTACGGCCGGCCGATTTGAACGGCGTAGTCACGTTTTCAGCGTGATGCTTCAGCAGAAGCGCGTGTACGCTCAACCCGTCGGAGGACGCGCCGCTCATGGCGCCGCATACCGGATCCGCCCCGGTCCTCGCCCGTTTGACAAACGGGAATGTTCGCTACTACACCAATGCGGCAGGTTGGAAGATGTGCGGCGCTGGCGTGAGGTGTGATGAGATAGTGTATTCATTGCCCACGTCGGTTTGCCTCGGCGCCAGACTCGGCTATATATCTGCCCTGGCTACCACGGCCGGGGTTGCACCGGTGGCCTCCGCCTTCGCAGGGCGGCGCTCTTTCTACGCTGAGCTACGTGGTATTGTTGTGGCAGGAGCCGCCCGATTTGCACGGGCACCGGACGGGTTTGGAGGCCGCCGTGCTGCTGTTACACCAGGCTCCTCTGGTCGGGATGGCACGATTCGAACGTGCGACCACTGGCTTCCGATGCCAGGATGCTGCCGCTACACCACATCCCGTTGTTACTTGTTCTGAGCTTTTTTGAACCTTACTGAACTCTTCGCATAGGTAAAGTAACACAAGAATCGCATACAAAAGTCCGCCCCAAGGCTGAGCGCAGCATCAGCCTTCGGGCGGATTCGTCGAAAGTGATCAGCAGTTCATTCCGGCGGCAGGGCCAAAACGAACCACTTACCACAGCCGGGTTGTTTATGCCGCTAAAAACCGCAGCGGCCCGTCGCTACGATTAAACCGTAACGACAGACCGCTGTAAGGATCAGTTGTGGGATGATTTACACCCGGCGGCGCGAGAGTAAGCCGGCCGCGATCAAGAAGATTCCCAGCAATGCCAGGGCGATATTGGTTGTCGGCGTGGCGCTGGTATTCGGCAGCGTCGCCGGTGGAACCGGTGTCGGCGCCAACGCATTCAAGGCCACACTACTTGTATTGTTGCTTGGATCATCCGTCCCGCTGCTCGTCGTTACCGTGCCGATATTGGTATTATTCGGCGCCGCCGGTGCAGTCACCACCTGCGCCGTAATCTCGATCGTTACCGTCTCGCCGGGCGCAAGTTCGCCGATCGTGACAGTCACTGTAGCGCCGCTCGTACTCACTTCGCCCCGTGAAGCCGTGGCGCCCTGCAAACTCAAGAAGTCGGGCAATGTATCCGTCACCACGACATCATTCGCCGCAGCATTCCCCCGATTCGTCACGGTCAGCGTAAACTGCACCTGATCGCCAACCGCAACTTCAGCCCGGCTGGACGATTTAGTGATTGCCGGATCGGCGAATTCACTGCCGCCTGCTTCCGGCGATGCCGTCAGCGCCAACGACGGAATTGCGCTTGGGGTCGGCGTATTCCGTGGCTCGCGCGGCTCTTCCTGTGGTGGTTCCGCAGTTGGGGTGCTGGTTGGCGCCACCGGCGTGCTATCGGGTGGGACTGCGGTTGAGGTGTTGGTCGGCAGTGGGGTGTCGGTTGGCGGCGGCGGGGTGTCGGTTGGTGTAGATGTCACCGGTTCACTTGTGACCGCAGTGATCACCGCAGCGGGCGCACTCTGCGCCGTCGGTGCTATGTTAGGCATCAGCGCCGCACTTAGCAGTAACATGCCCAACACCACCATCGTTATGCGCTTGTAGACTGAACTCATCGTGCATACTCCCAGGCTAGCCGATCTCCGGCTCAGCCGACAAAAAGGGCTTGCTTATGCACAGAGACTGTAATCGGCGGTGTCGCAGAGTAACGACATCGCTGCGAAGACCACACCTACAGTGTCATGGCATTTTGTTCCGCCATAGTACCATAGATGTAAATACTTTGCGTAGTTGACATGTGTTTTGTGAGCACAACGCTTGAGCCTGATCCAATCGCGTATATCTGACTGGCGGGCCGCGCGGTAGCGCGGTCAGGCACACGCATCAGGCATCTTGCGCTACAAGGGTAAACATCTGTGTAACGCGGCCTACTTGACGGCAATGCCGGCTTTGCATAAGATCAGCCGGTTGCTGGAGTATCTATTCAAGGAGCATTATGTGAATGTTGTCGCGACTCGCCACGGCGCGATGCACTATTTGGAGTATGGATCGGGCGCGCCGCTGGTGCTGATTCATGGCAACACCTATTCCGCCGCCACTCAGGAGCGCCTGGCCCGCCGGTTTGCCGATGAGCATCGGGTGATCTGTCCCGATCTGCTTGGCCATGGCCGCTCCGCCCGCCCGAATGCGCTCTTCGGTACGCGCTATTTTGCCATGCAGGGCGAGGCCCTGGCCGATCTGCTCGACACGCTCTTTGTCGGTGCGGTTCCGCTCTTCGGCATGAGTGCCGGCGGCGTCGGTTCGCTGAATACGGTGTGTATCCGCCCCGATCTCGTCGCTGCGCTTATCCTTGATGGCGTGTTCTATCAGGTGACGAGCGCCACTGTTGATGCCCATCATCACAGCACCGATGCGATGTCGCCCACCTGGCATCGCTATATGGCCGGCCAGCACGGCGAAGATTGGTGGCCGCTGTTGAATAGTCGTGTGGAAGAGACAATCGAGGAGTTGGCCGCCGCACGTACCGTCGTGGCGCCGTGCTTAAATCAGATCAGTGTGCCGACGCTGATCTTTCAGGGTGGCCGCGATGCTTTTGTTCCCGACGAGCAGGCCCGTATCGTCGCCGCCGGTATCCGCGGCTCGCGGCTGGTCTACGAAGCCGAGGCCGGGCATTTGATCGCCTGGCGCAATCCGGATGCTTTTCGCGAGCGGGTACGGCGATTTCTCCATGAACATCAGTTGCTGTGATCGACACGAGTTACGCGGGCGCCGCAAGGGTTCCCGCATAACGGCCACCTGCTTTCAAGGCGAAGCTGCGTTAATAAAGGTCTCAGGGAGGGCAAGCCCTCCCTGAAAAACTCACTTCTCATCTCCTAAATGCCCCGAGCGCAGCGTGCAAGCATTTACCGGAAAAGTATCGGCAAGTAGATCACGAAGTCGTCCGGCGCCGCGACGGGTCCGTGGTTTTGGTTGTGATTGTGCCTGCGGCACTGTTGTTGGCAGCCAGTGGATCTTCCTCGGCTGCGTCGGCATTGATGTTCAGTTGAATGCTGGTTGCCGCTTGGTCCAGCACGCTAAAGCGCAGTTGCAGGCTGGTTTCGCTGTTTGCGGCCAATGTGCCGACGGCACAGCGGATCTGACTGTTCTCAAGCCCACAGGTACTTGGCCCGCCCGACACAAAGCTCAGGCCTGCCGGCAGCGGTAGGCTCAGCACAATGCCGTTTGCATCGTTCGGGCCATTATTGCGCAGGGTCAGGCCGGCACTAAACTGCTCGCCAACCATTACCGCTGCACTGGGCAGGCTGATCGTAAGCGCCAGATCGGCCCGTGCATTCGGCTCGGCCACCGTTACCGTAAAACTTGTGCTCGCGCTGTTTCCGGCTGCATCTTCGGCGCTGCAACTCACCATTGTTTCGCCAACCGGGAACAGACTCCCCGACGCCGGAATACAGGTGGCGCTCAACGTACCTTCCACCAGATCGTTCGCGCTGATCGCGTACTCGATAATCGCGCCGTTGTCATCGGGCGCCTGGGTTGCGATCCCGCCCAACGGCACATCGATCAGTGGTGCTGTGGTGTCAATCACCTCAACCTCAAAACCGCTCGTCGCCTGATTGTTGAAATCATCGCTCGCGACGCATGTAACACTGGTTGTGCCGACGGCAAATGCACTTCCCGACGCCGGTGTACAAACCACGCTCATGGCAGTGTCGATGTTGTCGCTTGCGCTTACAGCAAAATTGACGGCGGTTGTTACGCCGCTCGCCTCGACAACCAGTGGGTTCTCGGGCACGTTCAACGTCGGCGCAGTCAGGTCGCTATTCACCGTGACATTAAACGTGGCCGTGGCCGTCTTGCCGCCGCTGTCCGGCCCGGCGTTACAGGTGACCGTCGTTGTTCCGACCGGGAACAGGCTGCCCGAAGCTGGGAGACAGCCCACGCTCAGCGGTCCGTCTTCCGTATCATTCGCACTTACCTGAGCGGCATAGTCCATCGGCGCGCCGTCAGGGCTGAGCGGCTCGCCGGTGATAGCTTCGGCCGGAACGGTGATCTGCGGCGCTGCATTCAGCAGCAGCAAGCGGCCACGAATCTCGACATCATTCGCAACACTGAACCCGCTCCATGTCGCCAGTGCATTACCGGTTGACGTAACGGCGAGCGAGGCGGCGTGGCGGTGGTAATTTGTCGGTACACGTACGCTGTCGTTGCTGGGTTGCGTATCGCCTGACGGCAGTGCTTCGCCGAGTTGCGCGCTGCGATAAAAGTCTGAATTGGCAACCGCTGTTGTGCCGAGTAACAACGTCGGCCCGTTGAATGCCGCCGGCGCCGTCAGGCCGTTGTTCGGGTTCGGGTTCAGCGTGCTGTCGTCGAGGATGTCGGCGTCGATCCGCTGTGCGTACACGCGGTATTGATCGACAGTATCGACAGTGTTGCCGCGCCAACTCACCAGCCACTCGCGCGTTGCCGGAGCGTAGACAACTGCGGGATCAAAGGCGTTGTAGTTCGCATCGCCGTTCGGCCCCTGCACCGAAATGCGGAACTGCCGGGTCAGGCCGCTTGCGTCGAGCGCGCGCTCATCGCCACTGCCCGTATACGTCAGCAGAGCACCATACACCTCTTCTTCGCCGTTGATCGTCGCCGGCGAGCCGTCCGAGCCGTCGCTAATATCATCGCCATGCCAGACCAGCAGGAACTGGTTGCGGTCGGGGTTGTAGGCCAGCGACGCCGATACGCATCGGCAACCCGCGAGCCGTTGGCTCCCATGCGGCTCAGGCGCTGATCGTTACTGCTGAAGATTTCGCTGCCGTCGGCGCGAACGCGCTGGCCCCAGATCTCATACTCGTTGTCGGTCATCGCCGCGCTGCGATCATCATCACCCGACCAGACAATCAGCCACTCGCGATCCACTGTGCTGAATGCCACATCAGGCGTGTATGCATCGAAGTTAAGGTCGCTCGCACTGCCGCCGGCATCGCTAAACCGGTAGGGAGCGCCGGTGGGCAGCCCGCCGAAGTACGGACGCGAGCCGCCTGCGGCCGGCGCAAGCTGGAAGCGCTTACAGTAGATCTCGTATGCGCCGCCGCTGATCGAACCGCTGCCGTTGATCGCGCTGCGATCATCCGACCAGCAGATCATAAAATCGCCGTCGATCGGATTAAATGCGACTGCCGGCGAGTAGGCATCCCAATCGGGATTCCCAGGATAGCCCGTTTCGGGATTGTTATAGCGCGCTGCAAGAATGCCCGACAGAAAATCGTCTTTCGGGCTGTTGTCGGGGTTGCGCAGCAGGAGATTGCCGTCGGCGTCGAGTAGCTGAACATATACCTCATAGCCGTTATTCGAGAAATAACCGGCATAGCCGCTGTTGCAGTCGTTGGGAACTACCAGCGCGTTGACGTTATCGGCGACCCAGCTTACCAGGAAGCCGCCGCCCCAGTTGGTGGTGCCGTTGGCGTTGCTGTAATCTCCCGGCGCGGCATAGGCCACATCGGGGCTAAAAGCGTCGGCAAAGTCGGCCACATTGCACCTATCGTCGTTGCCGGTGCGGCTGATCCGGAAAGGTGTACCCTGGAATTCACCGTTATCGGCGTTTACGAATTGTCCGTAAATCTCAAACTCGTCTTCGCCGTTATCATTGGCGCTCTGCGGATCGGTCACAATCCGCTCGGTCGCAAACACAACCAGGTACCGATTGTTGATCGGATCATAGGCCGTCGCCGGCTCAAAGGCGTCGAACGTCGCTGCGGCAGGATCGAAGATTTGCCGATCATCACTCCCGACCAGCGGATCAGCGAGCGCGGCGATCGCTGCCGATGCCTGCGTATCGCTGATACGGGCAGCCTGCGTAACCGGGGTTGCCGGGGCTGTGCCGCTTATCAGCACAACCAGAATGAGTAAGGTACCTGCCAACAGGGCGGATGGGCGGATTCGCTGCTGTCTCTCAATCGACGCGAGCATGTATTCTCCTTCAAGTATGCAATACTACCCAGCAACAATGGTGTCCATCGGCACATACGATCAACTGCCCACCGGATCCATCCCATTGGTGAGCAGTTGATTATTTTTTGGATCGATTCTTGGATCGATTCGTTATGCCTGATACTCGTCGCTGTGTGGATACAGTCTAGAGGATCAACCTTGCGGTCTGATGAATGCGTGTCGCTGCAACGACAACTAATTTGTTATGTTTCGTCGCTGCCCCGGCTTGGCGATGGTATACTACGGTACCACCTGCTGCCCGCACCATCCGTCCCTGTCGCTCGCAAACTGCGCCTCAGGCGCAACAACGGCATTTCTCGGTTCTTCGCTGTTCGATGAGGAGTTGCCCCATGATTGAACGTGCCAGAGCGCTCGCCGATGAGCTTGTGCGGCTACGCCGCGACATCCACGCCCATCCCGAACTGAGTTTTCAAGAGCATCGCACTGCCGCTCTTGTAGCCGATACCCTGACCGAAATCGGTGGCTTTGCGATCCGCACGGGGGTGGCGAAAACCGGTGTTGTGGCTGAGCTTGGTTCCGACGGCGGCCCGACGATCGCTATCCGCGCCGATATGGATGCACTTCCTATTCTGGAGGAAGCCGGCCGGGCATATGGTTCATCCAATCCGGGGGTGATGCATGCCTGTGGCCATGATGCCCACACGGCGATGTTGCTCGGCGCGGCCCATCTGTTGCGCGAACGCTTCGCCGCCGAGAATTTGCCGGCCGGGTGCGCTTGCTCTTCCAGCCGTCGGAGGAAGATTGGGACGACGAGGGCAAGAGCGGCGGCCTGCGCATGGTCGAAGAGGGCGTGATGCGTGGCGCCGACGCAGTGATCGCCATCCACGTCGATTCAACCCTGCCGCTCGGCAAAGTCTGGGTGAATAGCGGCTGGGCTTCGGCGGCCGTTGATGATTTCGACGGCCTATTGATCGGCACCGGCGGCCACGGCGCCTCGCCCCACGAAGGTACTGATCCGGTCTTTATGCTTGGCCAGGTACTGAATGCGCTCTATGGCATTCGCGCTCGCCGGATCAATCCGGCCGAACCGGGCATCCTGAGCGTCGGGATTGTGCGCGGCGGCGACGCAACCAATGTCATTCCTGCCGAGGTGCGGGTGGCCGGCACATTACGCTCCTACAGTGCCAAAGTGCGCGAATTGCTGATCAGCGAAACCGAACGCGCCTTCACGGTCGCCCGTACCCTTGGCGGCGACTATCGCCTGAAGATCGAGCGCGGCTATCCGGCCGGCTGGAACGACGAGCGCGTCGCCGGTTGGATGGGCGCCGTCGCCGGCGAATATCTCGGCGCCGATTGCCGGGATAACTCACCTGCCGGCCTTGGCGCTGAAGACTTCAGTTATATGGGCCAGCAGGCGCCCGGCGCCATGCTTATGCTCGGCGCCGCGATCGACGATGGTGTGTTGCGCGCCCATCACACCCCGATCTTCGATATCGACGAAGGCTGTTTGCCGCTTGGTTCGGCCATCCTCGCCGAAACCGCCGTGCGCTTCCTCAAAGGCCAGGTGAAGTTGTAGCCACCGACATGCGAATGGGCGATCATGGCGCAGGCGCCATGCATCGCCCGCGTCAGGAATGCGTCGCCCGCGTCGTTTTCCGCCCGGCCGCATAGATCAAAAATCCCGTCACCAGAATCCCGAGTACCGCCAGCGCCACCAGTTTCACCAGTGGCGGCACCGGCAGCAGCCCGATTGCGCCGAAGATCGCGCTCATGCCGTAGTACAGCAGCACTACCTGACGTTGCGCGAGGCCCATATCGAGCAGGCGATGATGCAAGTGATCGCGGCCGGCCTGTGCCGCCGAGCGCCCGCGCAGCATGCGGGTGCCGATCAACCAGGCCATATCAATCAGCGGCACGCCCAGTACCAGCAGCGCCGTCGCTAACTTCGCTCCGCCGATGATCGCGCTCACGCCAAGGATGTATCCGATCGTCATCGCGCCCACGTCGCCCATAAAGATCCGCGCCGGGTGAAAGTTGAACAGCAGGAACCCGGCACATGCACCGGCCAGTGCCAACGGCAGCAGCGCCACTGTATACTGCGCCGGCTCCAGGCGTAGCGTGTGCAGCGCCAGCATCAGCGCTGCGATCAGCGTGATCCCGCCCGCCAGCCCATCAAGGCCGTCGGCCCAGTTGATCATGTTCTGCATCCCGACGATCCAGAACACCGTTGCTGCTACCGCCAGCCAGGGACTGATGTTGTGCAGATGAATTTGTTCGACCAGGGGGAAATTAAAGGCGGTTAGAATAATACCCCGGGCCTCGGTTGTATTGCCGAGCGCATCGGGGTAGAGTGTCTGATCCCAGAGATACGGACCAACCGCGATCAATGCGGCAATCCCATGCACTGCCAATCGCGGCAGCGCCGGCAGATCGCGCAGATCATCCCACAAACTCACTGCGGCAACCAGTGTCGCGCCGACGAGCAACAACCCGAGCCGCATCTGCTCGAACGCCGAGCGTTGCAGGCTCGGGCTGAGATACGCCAGCAGAAAACTTAATCCCAGTGCCACCGCAAATCCGGCGATCATCGCCAGCCCGCCAACCATCGGCATTGGGCGCTGGTGGATGTCGCGCGGGCGCGGCGCCACAACCCATCCTTGTCGCAGCGACAACCGGATCAGCGGCGGAACCAGCAGCGCTGTAACGGCAAAAGCCGTTATGAATGTGGCGAAAAGCGCAAATGCGATCATAAATGCAAAAGGTACAGGGCAACATGCGAACTGGCCGGTGCGATTAATCGCAAGCTGCTATGGCTACGTATGCCTCTGTGAGCACAGCGCATTCTGCATTTTGTATCGACTCATCCCGTCCCGAACTGCCGGTCGCCGGCATCGCCCAGGCCGGGCACAATATAACCGAGTTCATTCAGATGCGTGTCGATCGCCGCCAGGTGGATCGCAACATCGGGGTGGGCCGTAGAAAGCGCCTGGACGCCTTCCGGCGCTGCAATCAAGCCGAGGAACTTGATGCGCTTCGAACCCCAGCGCTTCAAAATATCAACCGCCGCAATCGCCGAGCCGCCGGTTGCCAGCATCGGATCGACCACCAGCGACAGATCGATATCGGGCTGATTCGGCAACTTGTTATAGTACGTCACCGGCTGCAGCGTCTCGTGGTCGCGGTACAACCCCAGGTGCCAGACATGCACCGTCGGCAGGATCTCGATAATCGCCTCGGACATGCCTAAACCGGCCCGCAGGATTGGGATCAGGCCAACGCGCTCGGCCACCTCGTGACCTTCGGCGGACGCAAGGGGGGTCTGCACTGTGAGCGGCGCCAATGCCAGATC
This sequence comes from Oscillochloris sp., assembly GCA_012032775.1. Classification (GTDB taxonomy): domain Bacteria; phylum Chloroflexota; class Chloroflexia; order Chloroflexales; family Chloroflexaceae; genus JAAUQO01. The sequence continues at coordinate 20,560 of JAAUQO010000079.1, forward strand.
TTGCGTTGCTTCATAAAACAACAATTGTGCAATCTCGCGCACCAGCTCGCGGAATTTTTTCGGCTCAGTTGTTGTGCTGCGTAGCAACGCCAGCTTATGGCGCACCAGCGGATGTGCGGAAACATGCACTGCTTCGGACATAACGCTCTCTCGCTCTCATATATTCATTCTTGGAGCGCGTGGCCGGCAAAACCAATCACGCGCTCCAAGAAAAAATTAACCATCGGCGAGTTTATAGCCCACGCCGCGTACAGTCAGGATAATCTTCGGCCGCGAGGGCGTCTCCTCGACTTTCTCACGCAGCCGGCGCACGCACACATCCACCAGATTCGTTTCGCCGACATACTCATATCCCCAGACTTCGCGGAACAGTGTTTCACGGTCGAAAACCTGCCCTGCGTTTGCCGCCAGGAAATAAAGCAGTTCAAATTCCATCGGCGTCAGATTAACTTCCTGGCCACGCACCGTCACCCGATGGCGCGGTTCGTCGATCTCCAGGCTGCCGACCCGCACCACCGGCGGCGCACGGCGCGACGTATAGCCATCGACGCGACGCAGAATCGCTTCAACCCGCGCGATCAATTCAGCGGTGCGAAACGGCTTGGTGATATAGTCGTCGGCGCCGAGTTCAAAGCCATGCACCACGTCATCGGTGCCGTCGCGGCTGGTCAGAATCACAATCGGCACATCGCTGCGGGCGCGGATGCGCTGACATGCCTCAAATCCATCCACATACGGCATCATCACATCAAGCATCACCACATCGAAAGGCTGTTGCTCAAAGGCGTTCAGCGCTTCTAACCCGTTGCTAACCACGGTCAGGCTATAGCGTGAACCGCTGAGTGTCACCTGGATCAGCGAAGCAATTGCGGGGTCATCATCGGCGACGAGAATACGCCGCGGCGGTTGAGCTTCCTCGGTGGTACGATCGGAGGTTCGGCGAAACGAAGGCATAATGTAATGCAAAACGCAATATGCAACATGCAAATTCCACATTCTGCATGTTGCATATTGAATTGCTAAACGGCTTCGTCCAGGCGGCGGCGATAATCGTTCTGGCGTTCGGTTCTCGGCACTAAAATCGGATGGCCGCGCCCCGTCACCACTTCAGCATTGATGATGCAACGTCCGATATGCTCCTGGGCGGGCACTTCATACATCACGTCGAGCAGCACCTCTTCGACGATGCTGCGCAGCGCACGGGCACCGGTGCGCGATTTCATCGCCCGATCGACAATCGCCTCCAGACCGTCGGGAGTCACCTCTAGTTCGCAGTGATCGAGCGCGAGCAGCTTCTGATACTGCTTGATCACCGCATTGCGCGGCTCGGTCAGGATTCGCATCATCGCATCGTGGCTAAGTGGCTCAAGGGCCACCACCACCGGCAGGCGCCCGATAAATTCCGGGATGAAGCCATAGCGCATCAGGTCGTCCGGGGTAATCTGCGTGAGCAGCTTGGCATGCTCGACGACATTCTCACTCGGGCGCTTATTGGCAAAACCGATCGCACTATTGCCGACCACCCGGCGCGAAAGAACATCTTCGATCCCCTCGAATGCACCGCCGCAGATGAACAACACATTGGTTGTATCGAACGAGATATACTCTTGCTGGGGATGCTTCCGACCGGGCAGCGGCGGCACATGGGCCACGCCGCCCTCCAGAATCTTCAACAGTGCCTGCTGCACACCCTCGCCGGAGACATCGCGGGTGATGCTTGGATTGTCGGATTTGCGCGAGATCTTATCGATCTCGTCGATATAGATGATCCCCGTCTGCGCACGTTCGACATCGCCGTCGGCGGCCTGAATCAGGCGCAGCAAAATATTCTCGACATCCTCGCCGACATACCCGGCCTCCGTGAGCGCCGTCGCATCGGCAATGGCGAACGGCACATCAAGGATGCGCGCCATCGTCTGGGCCAGCAACGTCTTACCGCTACCGGTTGGGCCAAGCAGCAAAATATTGCTCTTGGCAATCTCGATGTCGTCGATCTTCGAGCCGGCGCGAATCCGCTTATAGTGATTGTATACCGCCACCGAGAGCGTGACCTTCGCACGATCCTGGCCGATCACATACTGATCGAGTTTTTCGCGCAGCTTGCGGGGTGTGGGCAGGCGCGCCGGACCGGGCGGGGCGCTACGGCGCGGCGCAGCCATCTGCTGCTCGGTCTCCTCGGCGATAATCGCGCTGCATAACGCGACACATTCATCGCAGATAAAGACAGTGCCGGGGCCTGCGATCAGGCGTTGCACCTCATCCTGGCCCCGGCCACAGAACGAGCAAACATAGGCTCCGCGACCACTATTGCGGGAACGGGTCATGAGAGTCTCCGTAGATCGATCGTCTGTCATCGGTCGGGAATGCGCGAATGTATGCAGAATCCCGTCCGACGACAGACAATACAAGCGCAGATTTACTTCTTTTCCGTCATCAGATCCTCGCGGTTCAGGATCTCGTCGATGATTCCGTACTCACGAGCTTGTTCCGGCGTCATAAACAGGTCGCGATCGAAGTCTTTCGCGATCCGCTCAACCGCCTGGCCGGTATCGCGCGCCATCAACTCGCGCACAACCTGCTGCATGCGCAACAGTTCGCGGGCCATAATCTCGACATCGGGTGCATAACCGCGGGCGCCGCCGCCGGCCGGATGCATATGGATCGTCGAGTGCGGCAAGCTATAGCGCTTGCCCTTGGTGCCGCCGGCCAGGATCGGCGTAGCCATACTGCCGGCCATACCGACACATACTGTCGCCACATCGGGCCGGATATGGCGCATCGTGTCGTAAATCGCCAACCCGGCCGTCACCGAACCGCCGGGGCTGTTGACATACAGCCAGATATCGCGATCGGGATCTTCACTTTCGAGGTACAACAACTGAGCGACGATCAAGTTGGCGATCTGATCCTCAATCGGCGTACCAAGCAAGATAATCCGCTCTTTGAGTAGCCGTGAGTAAATGTCGAATGCACGTTCGCCGCGACTGGTGCTCTCCACAACCATAGGGATAAGCATTTCGGGGCGCTCGGCGAGCAACTGCGGGTTCACGCCGCTGTGCCAATCGACATCGTAACGAGGGGCTTTCCAGTCCATAACATCCTCTTTTCAGGTGTATGCGGCAGGATAGAGCCGGAGCCGATACATCTCTATTGTACAACCCCGGCCGGTGCGGCGCTACCTGACAATCCGTGTGGTTTTGCCGATCCGCCGCGCCCACCTCGGCAGCGATCAGGATTCGGCCGGTTTTTCATCTGCGCCGGTTGTGGTCTCAGCCGCCGCCGCCGGTATATCGGTTGCGGCGTCCGTCGGTTCCACGTCCGCCGGTGTGTCGGCTGCGGCGTCCGCCGGTTCCTTCGTCGCCGGTTCGGGTGCCGTGCCGGTTGCAATCGCGATCACACGCTCGCGCAGCTTGCGGTCGATCACCACATTCAGCACCGTCGAGCGCATCTGGCCGCTCAGCAGGCCCTTCACGCCCTCGCGCTGATCTTCCGGGTAATCTTCCAGCAACTTCGCAACCTCGGTCTCGATCTCTTCCTCGCTCGCAATGATCTGTTCGTTCTGCAGCACTTCGCGCAAGGCCAGCGTCACCTTCGTCTGGCGCTCGGCTTCCGGCATCAGTTGATCAACCGCTTCGTCATGGGTCTGACCGCGGTATTGCAGCATCTGCTCCAACGTGATCCCATAACGCGAGAACTCGCGCTCCTGGTCGTGCAGCATACTATCGGCAAGTTCGCGCACCATCACCTCGGGAATGTCAAATTCGGTCTGTGCGACGAGCGCCTCGATATAGGCGTCGGTCACCTTGCGTTCGGCCACATCACGGGCGGCCTTCTCAAGGTCGGCGCGGGTTTTGGTGCGCAAGGCTTCGAGATCGCCCTCGAAATTCTCCAGGGTCGGTAGCTCTTCCCAATCAGGCAGCATACGCTCCTGAATGTCGAGAACCTTGCCCTTGAAGGTTACCGTTTTGCCGCGTACGCGCTCGTTGGCGTGATCGTCCGGCATCAGCGACTCGACAGCGACGCTGTCGCCGACGTTCAGGTTGATAAGGCCGGCGTAGAGTTCGTCAACCAGACGGCCCTTGACGAGATCGAGGGTTGTTTCGCGGGCATACTTTTCGTCGCCCTCATCCTCGTCGTCGTCGTCGTCGTCCTCGTCGTCGTCCTCGTCGTCGTCCTCGTGCTCGTCGTCGTCCGGCGGGTTACTCCTGGGGTGCTCCGCCGCGACCGTCGGCGGCGAGTTGTTGGATAAGCTGCAGGCACACTTCGCGAATTCGGGTCGGATCGACGTTCGGGTTGCGTTTTTCGCCTGCC
>JAAUQO010000080.1 GCA_012032775.1 Oscillochloris sp.
CGCTCGTCGTCGTCGTCGTCCTCGTCGTCCTCCGTCCTCGTCCTCATACTCATCGTCGTCGTCGTCCGTCTTCCTCATCGTCAAGCTGCGCAAGCGGCTTGCCGTCAACGAGTTCGAGCAACTGAACCTTGAGTTGGTCGCCTTCCTGGGCGGGACGCGGCTCGTCGAGTTCTTTGAGCACAACATGCTTATCGCGCAGGACATCCATCGCGCGATCGACCTGCTCCGCATCGACTTCGGCGATCTCCAACTCACCCCGAATAGCGCGATAGTCACCGATGTTCACGGTTGGTGCAATCGGAATCGAGACGGTGAAGATGAATGGATCGGATGAGGAGACCCCTTCAAGCCGTGGCGGGCCGACCGGCTCGATCTTCTCCTGGGTCAGCGCATCACGATAGGCCTTATTGATCAGATCCTCGCTGGCCTCTTCAATCAAGGCGTCCCGGCCGTAGGTACGTTCGATCATGAAGCGGGGCGCTTTGCCGGGCCGAAAGCCATGGATGGGGAAACGTTTCGAAAGGCGGCGAGCAGCCTGATCAAGGCCGCGCTCAAGCCGGGGGCCGTCGAGCTCGATCTGCAAACTCAAGATGCTCTTCGGCAGCTTCTCGGTCGTAATTTTCACTTCTGAACTCACTCTCCATCATGGGGAAGAAACAGACATGGTCAAACCAAGCCTTACAGCGAGATTCTGGTTTAAACCATACGTGGGGGCCATTATAGCACGTCTAAAAAGGGCTGAAAAGCATAGCGCCGGGTCGGATCAGGGTTGCTGCAACGTCTTGTATGCGGCGCCCATCTCACCCCGCGTACCTATTGGCCGGCGGCCGCGGTGCCGGGAGCAAGCGCTTTAGAGCGTATACCAAACTGGCGAACCGCGCGGCAGCCTGGTCAGGCCCAAGCATCAGGCATCTTGCGATCGCATGGCGCGTGAACCCCTGCGACAGGCTGCGGGCTTGCTCCCGGCGTCGGTGCAAAGTACGGCATGACACGCGCGGCCCGACGCGGCAACAGTCGTGAACTACGCTCCGCAAGGCGACTTTAGCTCAGCCCTGCGTGCTATAATGGTGGGAAATATGTCGGCAAGGCCGATGCACTCCAAACCTTTGAGGGGGTATGCGAAGGATGAACAGGACTGATCGCTGGGTGGTTCCAGCATTATTGGCGGCTGTAATCATGGCGCCGATCAGGCCAGTAAAGCCTGGGTTGTGGCGACACTCGGCCCGCAGACGATGACGAATTTCGTCCCGATCATCGGTGACACAGTGCGGATCGCTTATTCGCACAATACCGGCGTCGCCTTTAGTTTGTTTCAGGGGATGTCCGGCGTCCTGACGATTATGGCGCTCTTGATTGTCGCCGGCGCGATCTATTTTTACGCCACCCAATTGCCGAATCACCGTCGCATCATTCAGGTGATCATGGGAATGATTCTGGGCGGCGCATTCGGGAATATCATCGATCGCGTGCGGCTGGGCTATGTGGTCGATTTTATCCAGGTCGGCTGGTTCCCGATCTTTAATCTTGCCGATAGCGCCATTACGGTCGGCGCGGCATTGCTGATGCTGCAATTCATTCGTGAAGAGATCGCACAGCGGGAGTCGGGCGATCGACCATTGATGTCGCAGTGAGGTAATGGTGGCGTCTTCGCTGAAGTCTATGCAATCTGTTATGCGTCTGGACAGTGCGCGCTGGATGATCCCGGCGATTTTGGCGCTGTTCCTACTGGTGTTCGATCAGGCCACAAAGCACTGGGCGGTCGATCAACTTGGTCCGACCCCCGGCGTCGAGATGATCACGATCGGATTTCCGTGGCTGCGCTTTGTTTATACCCAGAACACCGGGATTGCATTCAGCCTTTTCCAGGGCATGCCGACGTTGTTTACGATTACGTCGATTGTGATCACGGCCGGCGCGATCGCGGCCTATGTCGGCTATCTGCCCAACCAGGTGCGGCTGGTGCAGATCAGCATGGGCCTGATTTTCGGCGGCGCGATCGGCAATATCATCGATCGCTTGCGCCTTGGCTACGTGGTCGATTTTATCGCGGTGGGCTGGTGGCCGGTGTTTAATCTGGCCGACAGCGGGATCACGGTTGGGGTTGTGTTGCTCGCCGGCTATCTGATTATTGTCGGTGATGAGCCGCCGGAACCACCTCAGGCCCCGCCGCGTGATGATATATTGCTGACGGAGTTGCTCAGCCGCGATCTCCATGACTGAGCCGATATCGATCCATCTTGTTGTCGATGCTGAAGCTGCCGGCGAGCGGCTGGATCGCTACCTGGCCCGCGCCGTGCCCGATCTTTCCCGCTCGCAGGCCCAGCAGTTGATCAGCGCCGATCAGGTTGCGCTTAACGCCCAACCTTCCCGCGCCAGCACGATTCTCCGCGCCGGTGACATGATCGATGTCACTATCCCCCCGCCCAAACCGGTTGCTCTCCAGCCTGAAGCGATCCCGCTCACAATTATCTACGAAGACGCCGATCTGGTGGTGGTCGATAAGCCCGCCGGCATGGTTGTGCATCCGGCGCCCGGCCATCCCGGCGGAACATTGGTGAATGCCTTGCTGGCGCGCTATCCGGATATGCAGGTCGGTGGCGAGTTGCGGCCGGGCATTGTGCATCGGCTCGATCAGGATACTTCCGGCCTGCTGGTGGTGGCCCGCAACGATCGCACCCTGCAAACGCTCGGCGATCAGCAGCGCGCACGTACGATGCGCAAAATCTACCTGGCGGTGGTTGAGGGGCGCATGCGCGAGCCGGGCGGGACAATCGATGCGCCGATCGCACGCCATCCGACGAACCGCCTGCGCATGGCGGTGGTGATAGGCGGCCGTGAGGCCCGCACACACTATCGGACGTTGGAAGAACTGGCCGGGTATACCCTTTTAGAAGTGCAACTCGAAACCGGACGTACCCACCAGATCCGGGTGCATTTGCAGTCGATCGGCCGACCGGTACTCGGCGATCCGATCTATGGCCCGCAGCGCCGCAAACCCTTGTTCGGCCTACGCCGCCAATTTCTGCACGCCCAGCAACTCGGCTTCGCGCATCCTGCCGATGGTCGGCCGTTGCACTTCCAATCGCCGTTACCAAGCGATCTTGCGGCCGCACTCGATCGGCTGCGGCAGGCGGCAGGCGGAATGCCGGGATAACCCGGAGTGACAGTCCGGCAACTTGAGCGCCTATAGCGCGGGAATGCGCAATCTCTATGCTACAATGCGTGCGAGTTGTCTCCGCACAGGCTGTGTAGGGTGCGGCGGACGACATGCGAATTCTGGCATATTACGAAGGAGGCCGCAGATGCGGAAGAAGATCAGCATTATCGGCGCCGGATTTGTCGGATCGACCACTGCCCATTGGTGTGCCGCAAAAGAGTTGGGCGATATTGTTCTGCTCGACATTGTCGAGGGTGTGCCGCAAGGCAAGGGCCTGGATCTCTACGAGGCCGCGCCGATCGAGGGCTTTGATGTCAAGGTTATCGGCACAAACGATTATGCCGACACCGCCGGTTCCGATGTGATTGTGGTCACGTCGGGCGCTCCCCGCAAGCCCGGTATGAGCCGCGAAGATCTGATCAAGGTGAATGCCAACATCACCCGCGATTGTATCTCGAAGTCGGCGCCGCTTTCGCCGAACGCTGTGATTATCATGGTTAACAATCCGCTCGACGCAATGACCTATGTCGCCGCCGAAGCGGCCGGTTTCCCCAAGGAGCGGGTTATGGGCCAGGCCGGCGTGCTCGACAGCGCTCGCTATCGCACTTTTATTGCGATGGAGGCCGGTGTGAGCGTCGAGGATGTCCAGGCGATGCTGATGGGCGGCCACGGCGATGAGATGGTGCCGCTGCCGCGCTTCTCGACGATCGGCGGTATTCCTGTGTCGGAGTTCATCAGCCCCGATCGGCTGTCGGCAATTGTTGATCGCGCGCGCAAAGGCGGCGGCGAGATCGTGAATCTCCTGAAGACCGGGAGCGCCTACTATGCTCCGGCTGCGGCAACGGCGCAGATGGTCGAGGCGGTGATCAAGGATAAGAAGCGCGTGCTTCCGGTGGCGGCTTATATGAACGGCGAGTATGGTCTGAACGATATGTACTTCGGCGTGCCGGTTGTGCTTGGCGCCGGTGGCATCGAGAAGATTATTCAATTGCCGTTGAACGACGACGAGATGGTGCTGCTGCAGAAGTCGGCCGATGCCGTTCGCAGCACTCTTGAGACGTTGAAGACATTGTAGGGCGCTGAGAATACCGGTAACTGGATCGGGGATACAGGGCAGGCACCCAGACAAGGGTATGGGTGCCTGCGAAAATCATCGGTTACGGTTTTGGGGTATGATAGATCCGACCCCGCATCTGCCGCAGACGATTCGTATCCCACTCCCTGTGTCCTGTATCCCGGATCCTATATCCTACGATGCATTGCTGAGGAAAAGCCGCTGTGAAGGCAACGAGTTCGTTAGAAACCAACGCAGGCACACCTCCAGAGCAACTGAGTTCCAACACCGACCGTTTGCGCATGCTGGGCGGCGAAAGGTTCTACACTCTGGCGCGCTGGATGACAATCCTGTTGCTCTTCGCAGTAACCCAGTTTCTTAGTGGCGAACCGGTTTGGCCGGTGGGGGTGGATAGTCAGCCGCTGTTGATTGTCCTCTGGGGCTATACGGCCTTCAGTGTGTTGGCGACACTGGCGCTTTTTGTCCCCGGTATGGGCAATATGCTCAGTTTCGCCTATCTGATCGATATCTCGTTTATCTCACTGATGACGTTTTTCGGCGGCGAGCGGGTTGTGATTTTCTTTCCGCTCTTTTTGCTGCCGCTGATTAACGCCGCGATCCGCCAACCCCCGGCGGTGAGTTTGCTCTCGGGGATTGTCGCCGGCGTGTTTTATATCGCTGCCTTTATCGGTTGGCGGCGTTTGATCGCCGAAGATCAAGTTTTGACGCTGTTGGATTATGCGGCGCTGGCCTTGCGCGGCCTGACGCTAAGTTTTATTCCCTGGCTTACCAGTGGCCTCGCCGAGCGTTGGAGCGAGAACAACCGCCGTAGTGTGGCGCTGGCCCAGCAACAGGCCGATCAAGCTCTGAACGATGCCCGCGCCTACCGTGACCAGATGCGGTCGCTCTACGAAGTCGCCTATGCCCTTTCCACCACCATGGATTATCGCCATGTGCTTGAAGCGGCATTGCGTGAGAGCCGGAAACTGGTGCCGTACACCTCGGGGTTGGTCTTGCTCTCGTCGGGCCAGCCCGACGAGTTGTATGTTGCCGCCGGCCAGTCGATCAGTGTCACCGATCAGAACCGCCGGATCAGCGTCGGGCGCGGGGAATTGGCGTCCGCACTGCGCTCGCCCGAGCCACGCGTGGTTGCCGATGTGGCCCAGGATCCCGGCCTGCGCAGCTTTGAGTCGCTCCAGGTTTGTCGGGCCGCCTGTCTGATCCCGCTGCGGGCCAGTATGCGCACCTATGGCTTGATGGTGGTGGCCACCGACGGCAACAAGACGTTCAGCGGCGAGCAGATCGATATGTTAACCGCCCTGGCCAACTATGCGATCATCGCCTTGCATAACGCCCAATTGATCTTCGACCTCAAAGAGGAGCGCAATAAGCTGATCTCGAAAGAGGAAGAAGTGCGGCATCAGTTGGCGCGCGATCTGCACGATGGGCCGGCACAGTCATTGGCCGCGATTACGATGAATCTGGAGTTTATCAGGCGCTTGCTTGAGCGCGATCCGTCGCGGGTTCCCGAAGAGCTCGATAAACTCAGTGCGCTCTCGAAACGTACAACCTACGAGGTTCGTACGATGTTGTTCGAGTTGCGTCCGTTGGTGCTCGAAACCCAGGGCCTTAAGGTGACGTTGGAGCAGTACCTGGAGCGCTTTAAGAATAATAACGTCGGTACCGAAATTCTGCTTGAAGCTGATGGGATGGAAGATGTGCATCTTGACACAAAGACCGAGGGCACATTGTTTAATATCATCCAGGAAGCGGTGAATAACGCCCTGAAGCACGCCCGTGCAAAGCATATCTGGGTGCGTATGCGCCGTGAAGGAAACGCCCTTCATGCCGAAGTTCAGGACGACGGCGTCGGTTTTGATAAGGCGGCGGTGTTGCGCTCCTACGAGAAGCGCGGTTCGTTCGGCTTGCTGAATATCGACGAACGGGCGCGACTCGTCGGTGGCCACGCCGAGATGGAATCGGCGCCCGGCAAAGGCACCAGCGTGCAGATCGTGGTGCCGATTGAGTCGTAACGCCGTTCTGTGATCGCATGAACCCCTACCTTTCACAAACTTTTGTCCGGGCGGCGTTGGCCCGGCTTGGCCTGCGCCCGACCCGTGGGATGGGCCAGAATTTCCTGATCGACGCTGAATCGTTGGCGCAGATTGTGGCAGCGGCCGAACTGAGCGCCGCCGATACTGTGATCGAGGTTGGCCCCGGCCTTGGGGTGCTCACCTGGGAGTTGACGCAACAGGTTGAGCGATTGGTTGCCGTGGAGCTCGATAAACGCCTGGCCGCCCGGTTGGGCGAAGAGTTCGTCGCAGCGAACCTGACAATTGTGCAGTCCGATGTGCTGCGCCGCACCCCCACAGAATTGTTGGCCGCCGCCGGAATCAGGCCGCCGGCCCGCTATAAACTGGTGGCCAATCTGCCCTACGCAATCACCCAGCCGACGTTGCGCCACTTCCTTGAGGCCGCGGCGCCGCCGGAGTTATGTGTGGTGCTGGTGCAATGGGAGGTGGCCGAACGGATCTGTGCTGGGCCGGGCGATTTCAGTATGTTGGCCCATTCGGTGCAGTATTACGCTGAAGCCGAGATTGTGGCGCGGGTGCCGGCCCGCAGCTTCATGCCCGCGCCCGCAGTCGATTCGGCGATTTTGCGGCTGCGCCGCCGCGCTGCCCCGCCGGTTCTATCCCCCGATAGCGCAACCCTCTTTCGCGTGATCAAGGGCGCTTTTCTGCAAACCCGCAAGCAACTTGGCAATGCCTTGCCGGGCGGTTTAGCCGCCCTTGGTGTGAAGATCCCGCGCGAAGATGCACAGGCCGCCCTGCAATCCGCCGGCGTTGATCCGCAACGCCGCGCCGAGACCGTCACCCTCGCCGAGTGGGCCGCTGTTGCCGAGGCGCTTAAATCATTCATGCCCGAGCCGTGATACAATACAAAACTGTGCAAATAATTTGCAAATGGAGTAGTGCATGCCATCTACATCAGAGACAACGGCCTGGGCGCTGTTACAGGGCCAGCAGTTTATGAACCTGTTTACCTATCGCAAAACCGGCGAAGCGGTGAAGACGCCGGTCTGGTTTGCGCAGCGGGGCGAGAAGCTGTACGTCACCACCACAATGAGTGCGGGGAAGATCAAACGCATTCGCAACAATAGCCGGGTGCTGGTTGGCCCGGCGGATCGCTCCGGCCGGCCCCTTGGCCCCACCAGCGACGGACAGGCCCGTGTGTTGAGTGCATCTGAGGCGTCGCTTGCGAAAGATGCGTTGGACGATAAGTATGGCTTGTTCAAGGCGGTGTTCGACTTCTTTGGCACAGTGCGCGGTATTGATCGAGCCTATATCGAGATTACGCCGGTTGAGCGGTAAAATCGTTGGGTTGGCGCGATTATGTTGCGCCAACCCAACGAAAAACAGGTTGTTTCGCTTGCACCTTTAAGGCTCAGGAGTTGCGGTTGTGGTTGGTTCCGGCTGCGGTTCCGGCGTTGGAGTTACGGTTTCTTGCGACGGTACCTCATCGGCGGTTGGTGTTGATTGTGGCGGGGTCGCTGTCGTCGTCGCTTGTTCGACCGGCTCGGTTGGTGTTTCAGTCGGTGGGATAGCCGTTGGCGGCAGGCGCAGATTCACGCTTACGGTGGGGATTGGTTCCACCAGGCTCAAGCCCTGAGGTATATTCACGCTTACCGGCAACTCATAATTCCCTGGGCCAAGCCCGCCCAGATCGACCGTTGCTAGCAAGGTGGCAGCAGCTAATTCATTCAGCAGCACCGCCGGCCCGGCCACCGTTACCTGCACAACCGTCGGGTTGACGTTCGCCAACAATCCACTACCGATGCCGGTTAACTCCACCTGTACCGGTAGCGTTACCTGGAACGGACGGGTGATCGGCGCCACACGCACCGTCACCTCTACAATAACCGGCTCGCCCTCGCGGGCCGAGATCCCGGTCGGGAAGATCAGCCGGGCCTCGTAGGTTCGTACACTCGCGATCCCGCTGATATCTACCTCGGCCGTGCGCAGTGAATCTACCTCATCAAGCGGGCCGGAGCTGCCGGTGATCGCGATCAGCGGCGGTTCAACCTCAACCGCCGTCACCTCGAAGCCGGGAGCCGGCTGGCCGATGATCTGCGGTTCGACCGGCACCAGTTTGAGCCCGACCACCGAGCGAATCGGCACCAGCACCGTCACAACGTCGGGCGCAAGTTCCACGCCTTCAACCGGCTGACCGGAGTCATTCACTGGTGTCAATGTCAGCGGCGCAAGATAACTCGCCCGCAACTGTTCGATATTGACCGTTGCACGGGCAACCATTACTCGTTCGGTGCGGCTCTGTGGGCCGCTCAACAAAACCTCGCCGATAGTAATGCCGCCGTTGGTCACCACTGCATCGCCGCGCTCAAAGCTAAAGGGCAAATTTCCCACAATCTGCACATCGATCGGCACCGAACGGCTGATCAGCGGTTCGATCCGCACCGTCACCACCGGCGGTTGGACGCCGCCGGGCGGAATGGTGAACGAGAGATTGCTGCGGGTCGGTTGGACATTCACCGGGACATTATGTTCGCCGGGCGAGAGGCCGGTCAGATCGATCACGGCCCGGATATCGACCGACCGCAGATCGGCTCGTTGGCGCTGATCGGTGCGGAGCGTAATATCGACCGTCGGAAGAGTTGGATTCGGCATGCCGTTCTGATCGACCAGCACCAGATCATCGCCGAGTCCGGTAACTTCGATCGGGACTTCGGGGAAACTGGCCAGTTCTTCAGGGTTCTGGCTGAACGACACAAACGCCCAGAGTGCGAAACTCAAGCCGAGGGCCAGCACGGCGCGCAGCACCGTGGCGCTGAGATTACTCATGTACGGCCCTCGTGATCGAGCGGCACATCGAGTAATCCGGCCACCATTGCCCGCAGACGTTGTTCCGTCAGGTAACTTGCCATCCGGCCATCGTGAACCAGTGAGATCGCGCCGGTTTCTTCGGAGACAACCACAGCCAGGGCATCGGTTTGCTCGCTGATGCCTTTAGCGGCGCGATGTCGGGTACCATAGCGGCGCGGGCCGGCCAGATCTTCACTGAGCGGCAGCACGACATTGGCGGCCAGAATCCGATTGCCGCGCACAATCACCGCCATATCGTGCAGGGGTGAATTAGGGTAGAAAATATTCATCAGTAACGGCGTCGAAACACGCGAGTCGAGGATAACGCCGCGATCGGCGTATTCTTGCAACTGGGTGCGGCGCTCGATCACAATCAGCGCACCGATGCCTTGTTGCGAAAGCTGGGCGGCGGTGCGCGCGATCAATGTGATCGTCTCCAGCAACTCCGAGCGGTTAATCCCGCCAAGGGGGCGCCCTAACAAGACACCGGAGCGGCCGAGGGTTTCCAGGGCGCGGCGCAACTCAGGCTGAAACAACACCGGCACACCGACAATGAGGGTCGGGGCAATGATCGTCGTCAACAACCAGGAAAGGGTTTCCAGACGATCGGTCGCCACGGTTCCGACGACAAATGCCAGAGCCATGACAATCCCAATGCCGCGCAACAACTGCACGGCTCGGGTGCCGCGAATCACACCCAGCATCCAATAGAGCAGTATCGCGACAATCAGGATATCGAGGAGCGCGAAGGGAGAGGTGAAGGGATTAAGCCGCGCCCAGATCGGAGATAGATCCATAGACGAATTGTACTTATTCGGGCCTTCGGCAGGGCGGAATACCCTGTTTATTGCCGTGTTTCGGCAGCGAATCCACCAGAACACGGCAATAAGGATGATTCGTACTGCGCTGCCGCAGGCATCACTATGTGGCTTGTTGGGCCGATTGGCGTTGTTGCAACATGCGATTAGCGGCGCTGAGCAACGCTTCGACACGCTCGGTTTCAACCCCTTCCATACGCATCATACGCGCGTAGAGTTGCACGGCCTGGGTGTACTCTTCGCGGCGCATCAGCATATCGCCGAGCATATAGTAGGCATCGACATCTTTCTGATCGAGGCCGATCACCTGGTGCAACTCGGCGATTGCACTGTCGTAATCACGTTGTTGGCCAAGAATGCGGGCGATCTGCTTTTTCTCGGCGATCGCATCACGAGCACGACCGGTGAGCGTATACATCAGGGCCAGCCACTGGCGCGCCTCTACATCATTCGGCGCGATCTGGATGATTTTATCGTACATCTGGCGGGCCTTCTCATGGTCGGAAAGTGTCCAGTGTACCTGTGCCGCCTCTTGCAGCGAGGCCACCGCATCTTTCAATTGGCCGGCCTTGCGTTGCAACTCGGCGGCGCGCACCAACCCTTCGACACCCTTATCCAGATAGCCGCGCCGCAACTGCAAGCGCGCCAGGCGACCGCTGATCACAATATGGTTCGGCGCCAATTTCAATGCGTATTCCAGCATCTCCAGGGCACGGTCGAGATTCTGGCGTTCCTCGTAGTAAGTGGCCAGATCCTCAAGTTGGGCGATCGCCTCATTCAACTTGCCCTGGCGGAAGTAGACATCGGCCAGTTTTGTGTAAACCGCCCGGTCGTACGGCAGAAGCTTTTTCGCCTCCAGCAAGGCATGTTCGGCGCCCTCAAGATCATCGCTGGCGGCATAGGCTTCGGCCATGCGCCGCACCAGATCACCACGGCTGAGTGGTGTTGCGAACGGATGCTTGATCGCCGGATCTGGTTCGCTACGCCCGGCAACTGCCTGGCCGCGGCGCAACTGTTCCAGCGCGTCTTCGGGGTTACCCAGGGCAATGTAGCTATCGGCGCAGGCCTGATGCACCAGCACCGGCGGTAACAACGGATCGACAGCGTCTTCCAGCAGCGCGCCCGCCTGTTCCAATTCGAGCAGGGCTGAAGTATGCTGGCCGGCACTCTGCTGAATAACCGCCAGAATGTAGTGCAAAATCGGCTCATCGGCGATCAGCAAGGCGCTGCGATACTCGCCCTGAACGGTCGAAAATTCCTGGTTCTGGGTCTTGAGTTCGTTCAGCAGCGTCGCCAACGAGTCCCAGACTGCCGCCGGCTGATCGCCCATCAGCGACAGCGTGATATTCAGGCGTGCGATGGCGGTGGTATCGTGCGGTTCGCCCAACTCCAGTGCGCGACGGAACTCGCCGAGAGCAGCCTCGTAGCGTTCGAGTTTCAGCAGAGCCAGGCCATACTGCGCATGCACCTGCCGCGATTTCGGCGCCCACTGCACCAATCGACGATACTCCTCCAGGGCCTTGTTGCTCTGGCCGAGCCGGAAATAGGTGTTCGCCACCTGGATCAGTTGATCGGTTGCTTCCTCGACCCGGCCCGCATTCTTGAGCAACTCGGCCAATTTCGAGCGGGCATTGACCGTATCGGGCGAGAGATCGATAAAGCGGAAGTAGACATCGATCGCCTTTTCCGGTTCATTGCGCACCCGGAACGTGTCGATCAGCAGTTGGTACTTGGTGAGGGCTTCTTCGGGCCGGCCCTGGCGCTCATAGATCTCGCCCATACGCAGGTGAATGGGCAAATAATCCACATTGACCCGGATCGTCTCGTGGCACGCATCAAGCGACGCCTCGATCAGCCCCTGGTCGAGATACATACCGGACAATTTCACCCAGCCGGCGGTCTCTTCATCAAGTCCGTTGGTATCAAGGGGCGTTGCCGGGGCGAAGCTGGGTGCGGGTATCGGGGGCAGGCTGTCGAGCATGCGCAGCGGCTCGGAGCGCTCTTCAACCACTGCCTCGCTGATCGTATCGGTTGGTTTACGATCGCCGCGTAGAAAATCGGTGATCGGCCGGATCTTGCCCCAACTCTGGGCGATCGGCTCGTCGCTCGGCAGCGCTTCCGGCTCCGGCTGCGGGGTAAGCGCCCCGGTGCCGAGGGTGCGCAACTTGGCGAACATATTCCGCTCAGACAACTCTTTTGCCCGCTGCTTAAATTCCGCAGCGCGCTCGCGGCCCCAACGCTTACTTTCAAGAAAACCGCCCAGCGTACCATAAAGGGCACCGGCGCGGGCGATATCACCGATCTGCTCATAGATCGTCGCCGCGTTTTCGTACATCTGAATCAGATCATCAGCCTCGGCGCGCCCAATACTCTCCAGACTCACGAGGTTGATCGTCCGCTCGAATTCCTGGGCGGCCTGCGGCAGTTGGCCAAGCTCGCGATACGCATTGCCGAGCGCAAAATGGGCCGAGAGTGCGTATTCCGGATCCGAGGCGGCCCGGGTAAGCACATTGGCGGCGGCCTTAAAATCGTTGCGCTCCTGATACAGCAAGCCGAGCGAGTAAAAGACATCGGCCCGTTCCAGGCCGCTTTGTACCGCCTGTTCATAGAAACCGAGCGCGGCATCAATATCGCCGGCCTCCTGAGCTTTTTGGGCCTGCTCGATCAACTTCTCAATCTGAAACTGTTGCGAGCGCAGCGCGCCGGTCATCCCGCTGAGATTAACCCGATCCATCCCCGCAGCCGAGGCGGCTTTGGAGCCGGCGGGATCGGGCGAAGCGACCCCGGCGGCGCGGGCCATTGCATCGCGCACGGCGACGATCTGATCTTTGGCTTCGCGGCTGTTGGGATCGAGGCGCAGGGCCAGTTCGGCGAGTTCGGCGGCCTGATCGAGATCGCCGCTCTGGAAGATGCGCCCGGCGAGGATAAGATACTCGGCGGCGGCTTCGCGGAGCGCGCCGGCATCCTCGTAGAGGCGGGCCAGGCGCCGGCGCTGATCATCGATCGTGCCGTCGCGCTTGAGCATTTCGCGCAGGGCCTCGATCGCCTGGGCGGGGCGACGCGCGGCGGCATGCAGGTCGGCGAGTTTGCGATAATTGGCAACCGCCGCAACCTGATTGCCGCGCCGGGTATGCGCCTGGGCAATATAGCCGAGAAAGAAGGGATTATGCGGATCGGCGGTGTGCAACTCCTCGAAAAGCTGGAGCGCTCGTTCGAGCTTGTCGGTATTGAACAGCGCTACTGCCGCCGCTGTACGGGCGTCGGCATCCTTTGGAAACTCTTGCAGCGCCCGTACGACCGCCTTCAGCGCCTCATCCCAGCGCCCCCGACGCTCGGCCTCACGGCTCTGCTCCATCGCCTGCTCGAAGATCGCTCGATTGCCTGGCATAGCGTTTGTTCAATGCGAAATGCGAAATGCAAAATGCACCAGTTGCAGTTTTGCAGATTACATTCTACATTCCTAAGAGAGTGAGAATAAGGGCTTTTTGCACATGAAGCCGGTTCTCGGCCTGATCGAAGATCACCGACTGCGGGCCGTCGATCACATCGGCGGTGGCTTCTTCGCCGCGATGCGCGGGCAGACAATGCATAAAGATCGCCTGCACATCGGCCTGCCCCATCAGTGTACTCGTTACCTGATACGGTTGAAAAACCGGCCGCCGGCGCGCGGCCTCGTGCTCCTGGCCCATCGAGGCCCAGACATCGGTATACACGGCATTCGCGCCGGATACCGCCTCGTGCGGGTCGGAAGTCACAATGATCTCGGCATCATGATCGGCGGCGGTGCGCTCGGCGAATTCGAGCATGTCGGGCGTGGGCCGATAATCGGGCGGGCATGCCACCGAAACCGACACCCCGAGGGCTGCGCCGAGCAACATCAGCGAATGGCACACATTATTCCCGTCGCCGACATAGGCCAGTTTCAAGCCCTGTAGCCGGCCGAAGCGCTCGCGCAATGTCAGCATATCGGCAAGTGCCTGGCAGGGATGCTCGCGGTCGGAAAGCGCGTTGATCACCGGAACATCGGCGAAGCGGGCCAGGGTTTCGATCGTGCCATGTTTGAAGACGCGGGCCGCGATCGCCTGCACCGAACGGCTGAGATTGCGTGCGACATCGGGAACGCTTTCGCGGCCGCCCATATCGATATCGTTGGCCGAAAGATACGCGCCATGGCCGCCGAGTTGGGTCATCCCGGCCTCGAATGCGACCCTGGTGCGCAGCGACGGTTTCTCGAAAACAAGTGCCAGGGTTTTGCCGCGCAGCGGCCAATCGCTGTGGCCGCCGGCCTGCCATTCGGCTTTCAAATCCAGCGCGCGCTCCAGCAACGTTTCGGCTTCAATGCGACTCAGATCGGTGACCGAGAGAAAGTGCCTGGGCATGAGCGTTCCTTCTGCTACGACTGCCAGCCGCCGCGCGGTTCGTAGCCGCCGCGCGGTTCATTGCGGCGGCGGCGCGTGCTGAAGCGCTGTTCAACCGGCAGGCGGCGATAATCACCCGCTTCGATGATAATGCGTTCCGGGCAAAGGACGACATCTTCCATGCGGGAGAGAATGCGCGGATCGATCGCCTTCGGCTCGCGATTGGTCGTGATCACCGTCGGCAATGAGTAATTATAACGATGGTTAATAATCTGGTAAAGTTTTTCGCGCGCCCAGGGTGTCGCATTCTCGGTGCCGAGGTCGTCGAGGATAAGCATCTTGGCGTTGCGGATCTGCTCGAAGCGCTCATCGTAGGCCACCTCGCTGGTTGGACCGAATGTTGCGCGCAGATGGTCGAGAATATCGGGCACCACGGTGAAGAGCACTTCGTAGTTGATCTTCAGCATCTCGTTGGCGATCGCCGCAGCCAGATGCGTCTTGCCGCAGCCGAAGCCGCCCATCAACACCAGCCAGCCGCGTGGTTGGCGCGCGAACTCGTAGGCGCGGGCGAAGGCCCGTTGCACCCCGGTAACCGAGCGATCGAAATTCTCGAACGTTTTCTCCTGAAACGGCTCCAGATTACTCATCCGCAGCAGTTTGAGCGCACGAACCCGTTGCTGCTCTTCATCTTTACAATGACAGGCGATCAGTTCGCCGAATTGAGGATGGCCGTAAGGTACTTCGAGCACATAGTAGCCGGCGCCGCGACAAATGGGGCACGCTGCGGCCTGCGGCTCCTCAGAGGTCGGATTCGTCCGATCCGCGTCGGTAGAGGTGTCCGAACTGTCCATCGGTATACTTCTCAACATTGATAGATCGTCCGGACTGATCCGTTGCATCTTGTCGTCCATTGGCCGCCCACCTCTCCAAGACCTTACGAATATACCGCCACGATCGGGCATTCGAGCGCACTGCTTCGCGCATCGCCGCCTCGATCCACTCGGCCGGATAACGCTCTTCGGCCTCGCGTAACTCATCGATCAGCATCGGGGTTACAAGCCCGATATTTTGCTCATACAGGCCGATCAACCCCGGTCGTTCCACCGCTTGTTCAGGCGCTGCCAGGGCGACGCGGGCCGCATCCAGGCTGCGCACCCACTCGCGATTGGCCGTGGTGTTCACCAGATACCAGTTTACCACTCGGCCTTCGGTCGGCTGCGGCAGATGGATCAGCGTTCCGCGCGTAACCGCTGCTTCCAAGCCTTCGATCAGCAATTCTTCCGGCGGACGCAACTTGCTGATTGCGCGCAGGCTACGGCGCAACACCCGATCGGCCTGGAGATCATCCCAGCCGATCCGGCGCGGCGTGCTGCGCTGCCGACTGAGCCGGTAGAAGACATGCAGGGTTACTTTTAGTTCGCTCGGCAATGTGATCGCCGGCAGAATCTCGCTGAACAATTCCGGCGGCAAACTCACCAGCCGATCGGTTGAGAAGCCGCTGAAACCCATGATTCCTCAAGGCGCAACCGTAGTGCGTACTGCCTAACCAGGTAACTGGTGTCATGTTACCACATCCCAGGGGCCGATATGCGGCCGCAAGGGCCGTTGCAATGGTGCTGCAACAGCTTCATTGCAATCACAGGCACATTCCTTGCATATGAAGTGAATTGAGCAAAACCTGTGCATGGCCCGCTGAAACTGTGCAAATCATTGACAAAAATTGTGCGTTCTGGTATTGTTGGGGCAGAAATACACCCTACATCCGCCATTTTTCGATACATAGCTGCCTGAGTTGGCCGGTGCAAGCAACTCATGGCGGGACACTGGTAATGATATAGCTATGAAGAATCGCCGCGCATCACTTGGATTCATCTTTTTAACGGTCTTTATCGACCTTCTCGGCGCCGGGATGATCCTGCCGCTGCTGCCGTTCTACGTGAAGTTGATCGAACAGGCCGATTCGCTCTGGCTAACGAACAATCTGGCCTTGATCGTCGGCTTGCTGACGGCATCATTTTCGCTGTTTCAATTTCTGTTTACGCCGATCCTGGGTGCGATCTCGGATCGCGTCGGTCGGCGGCCAGTGTTGATCATCAGCCTTGCCGGCACCGGGGTTGCGTATGTGTTGTTGGGCTTTGCCGACCAGTTGATCAGCCTGGGTGTGGGGGCGTTCCTGGGAATGCTGTTTTTCGCCCGTATCCTGGATGGGATCACCGGCGGGAATATCTCCACGGCGCAAGCTTATATCGCCGATGTTACGCCGCCGGAAGAGCGGGCGCGCGGATTGGGCATGATCGGCGCGGCCTTTGGCCTCGGCTTTATGCTTGGCCCGGCGTTCGGTGGTTTGTTGAGCACAATCAGCCTGAGTGCGCCGGCGTATGTGGCGGCGGCGCTGGCGTTTGCGAATGTGCTGTTCGGGATCTTTGTTTTGCCCGAATCGCTGCCGGCCGAGCGGCGGACTGCTCGTGTGCCCGGTGCGCCCAATCCTTTCGCGCGGCTGGGCGGATTGTTCGGCCGGCGATCGATCCGCTCATTGCTGATCGGGATTATGTTGCTCAATCTGGCCTTCGCCGGTTTGCAGAGCAATTTCGCCGTCTTTAGCGCCGAGCGCTTCAACTTCGGGCCGACCGAAAACGCCTTTATCTTCGCCTTTATCGGCCTGATCGCCGTGCTGGTGCAGGGTGTCTTCATCCGCCGGTTGGTGGCGCGTTTCGGCGAGGCCCGTCTGGCGATGACCGGCCTGGCCTTGATGACGCTGAGTTTCGTTTTGATCGCGTTCTTGCCCTTTGCCGCCGGCTTATATCTGGCAACCGGCATTCTGGCGGCAGGCAGCGGCCTGGCTACGCCATCGCTCACCAGTTTAATCTCGCGTCGGGTGGGCGAACACGAGCAGGGCAGTGTGCTGGGCGGTGTGCAAGCCATGAACAGCCTGATGATGGTGGCCGGACCGCTACTGGCCGGGGTCTTGTTCGACGCAATTGCGCCGGTGGCACCGTATATTGTCGGCAGTGTGCTGATCGGCGGCGCCGGTATCCTGGTAACGAGTGTGCTGCAACCAGTGCTGCGTACCGCGCCAACCTTCTCACAACCGTTGGGCGCGGCGGTAGAGTTTGAGTCGGCACGGCGGAGCGAGTGACATGCGCTATGGTCGTAGCATGCGGCGATTTTACGGCGCCCGGCGATACCGTAGGCGACGATACATGTGGAGCGCGCTCTGTCCGGCGGCGAGGATCTGTGGGCCGGGAAAAGCCCGCGCGTCAAGGATCCAGAGGCCATCGGCAATACTGTTATTGGTTCGTAGGCCATAGCGGCGCGGCGGTTGCGGCGAAATAGGCTCAGCCAGATGTATGGCGGCTTGCGCTCCGGGTAGTGCTTGTTCCAGCGCCGACAATAGGCGCTCGCGCAGCAATTCGGCCCGATTCGCGAGATCCTCCCAGCGCGGCCCCGGCGCCACCGGAGTGGTAAGCGTTACGGCGCGCATCCCGCCCGGCGCCCGGCTTTGATCGGCGGCCGGATGGGTGCTGATGAAGGCCAGGTTTCCGTCGGCGATCGGAAGGTTCGGGTCGTTGATCACGATCTGAAGTATTGGCGTCGCCACATCCATAACCCGGGCGTCAAGCCCAACAACCAGTCCGTAGCTTCCCCATAATTCCGGCAGGCGCGCGATCCGCCGGCTGAGGGTTGCCGGCGCATGCGGGCCGAGCAGCGCCGGCAGCGTTGCCAGATCACCACTATAGACAACCCGGCGTGACTCGATCGTTGTGCCGTTTCCAAGTTGCACCCCGCCGATACGGCCATTCGTAGCCAGCAGACCCGTAACCGCCGCGCTATAGCGGATCTCGCCACCATCGCGAATAAAGCCGTCGAGCAGGGTTGCGGCGATGCTGCCGTTACCGCCGGCGGCGTAGAAGATCGGGCCGCGCGGCAGATCAAGGGCCAGGCTGCCGGCGGGCCAGGGACACGCGGCACCGGGTAGCCCTGCTGCGAGAAGGGTCAGTCCATCGAGTACGGCCCGTAGCGCCGGATCAGTCAATCGCCGGCGCCGGATTTCATGGGCGACAGTGCGCTCGCGATGGGCTAGGAGGCCGATTGACGGGAGATGCAAGAGCGATTGTGGAGTGATCGATCGCATGAAAAGCGCGGCCATTGCCTCCTGGCTATGCCAGAACGATTCGGCTTCAAGCACCTGTTCCGGGAAGGTCGTGCGTCGTTCATGCTGCCACTGCTGCGGATTCCCGGCGGCAACCAGATCGCGATCGGGTAAGCGTAGTGCCAGGGCGGGCGTGATCGGCAGCACCGGGAAGCGCAGGCCGAGTCGCTGCGTGATCTGGTCGTACAGGCCGCCGGCTTCAAAACCTATCAGCGGGGCGATTGCGACATCGAAACGATAATGCGGGCCAACCGGCGGGGCGGGGCGGATCGTCGCAAACTGCCCGCCGGGGATCAACTCGCGCTCAAGCACCAGAACCTTTCGTCCATCGTTGGCCAGTAAGGCGGCAAGCGTGAGTCCGGCGACGCCGGCTCCGACAATGATCGTATCGTATGCCATAGATAAGTTTGACCTTCCGGACACATGAGCCACGCGGCGTGCGTTCCAATCCCCCTGATGCATGCCCGGCTGTATCCTTTATCCGCTACCCGGTTTCAAAAGCCCGAATCGCGATGCCGGCCAGAAACAGGCAGATCGCGCTGTAGCTGAGTGCATTCCGGCGCCCGCGGTGATCGCGCAACCACAGCCAGGCGGCGGGCAAGATCAGGATTGCCACGGCGCCGTAGATCAGGTGCAGCGCCAGCCGGCCGGGCGCTCCCCCGGCGATAAACAGAATCAGCCCCAGGAACGCCTCGGCTGTCAGCAAGAGTTGCGCCACGGCAAGTGCGCCCAGGTAACCGCGATCGACACCGCCGCGGATTGCTGCGAGCATTCCCCAGCCAACCAACACCAGCAGTGTGAGGGTGATCGTGGCCTGCAAGCTGCTATGTAAGCGGACAATACGTTCCATAACCGAAATTGTCCCTGTGGTGTAAACTGTAAGCGGCGCTATACTACCACGACTGAAGCATGTATCATGGCCAATGAGGGCCATTCGGCCACCAATGAAGTTGGAAGGAATTCATCGCATGACCGCCGTCTGGGAAGAGCGGATCGCTGAGGGCGCTCGCGCAATGCGTAGCTCGGCCATTCGTGATCTGCTGAAACTGACTGAGCAACCCGATATGATCTCGTTTGCCGGAGGGTTGCCGGCGCCGGAGATGTTTCCGGCCGAAGAGATCTCCGATTACCTGGAGCGTGCCCTGGCCGAGGAGCCGGTGGCGGCGTTGCAGTACGGCCCAACTGAGGGCCATCGCCCACTCCGCGAACTGCTCACCGTGCGTATGGCCGTACTCGGCATTACGGTGCCGACCGAGCAGGTATTGGTAACGGCCGGATCACAGCAGGCGCTTGATCTGATCGGTCGCTTGTTGATCGATCCCGGCGCGCCGGTTGCGGTCGAGTCGCCGACGTATATGGGCGCGCTGCAAGCATGGCAGACCCTGCGCCCGCACTATCTGACATTACCGATCGATGATGACGGTTTGCAGATAGATGCGTTGGAGGCGCTCTTGATGCGTGGCGAGCGCCCACGCTTTCTGTATGTTGTTTCGTGTTTCCAGAATCCCACCGGGGTTACGCTTTCGGCCGAGCGGCGACGGGCGCTGGTGGAACTGGCGGTGCGCTACGATCTGTTGATCGTCGAGGATGACCCCTACGGCGAGTTGTATTACGAAGGCAGCCGAACCCAACCCCTGGCCGCGATCGATTGCGCGATGCATGGTTCTCCGCGCCAGGTTGTGTATCTGAGCACCTTCTCAAAAACCCTGACGCCCGGTTTGCGGGTGGGTTGGCTGAGCGGCCCGCCTGAAATTACGACGCGATTGGCTTTGCTGAAGCAGGGCTTCGATCTGCATACCGGCAGCCTGGCTCAGATCGCGGCGACTCGCGCCTGCGACGATGGTTTGCTGGAGCGCCATGTGCCGCGCTTGCGCGAGATTTACGGCGAACGACGCAACCTGATGCTGCACACGCTGGAGGAATTGATGCCCGCCGGTGTGCGCTGGACGCGACCGACGGGCGGAATGTTTGTCTGGTTGGAGTTGCCGGCCGGTGTGAATGCGACCCAACTGCTGACAAAGGCGATCACGCGGCGGGTTGCCTTTGTGCCGGGTGCGCCGTTCTTCCCCAATGGCGGCGGCGAATCAACCATGCGCCTGAACTTCTCGCATCCCTCGCCGGAGCGGATTCAACTGGGCGTGCAGCGCCTTGCGGCAGCCCTTGCCGATGTGTGATAGTGGTGCGTGATGCGTGCTGCCGATCAGGTGTCACGCATCACCCATGATCGGGAGTTGTATGCGGATCGGATTGGTCGAGTGCCTGATTATCCTGGTGATCGTTTTGCTTGTGGCGACACTGGCATTCCGCGCCGGGTATTTCCGTGGTCGGAGGTAGAGTTGCAGCATTTGGTGCCCCGTGCCGACTGCTGCATCTCTGGTGCTTTCATGCGCACGATTTGGATCGTGTCTGGCTAGCCGGCCCTGTATGCTGTTGTCAGGAGGTAATTCATGACGACAGCAGTCTTTACGATGCCTGGTTCACCCATTCCCAACGATGACGAGCAGCGCTGGCAGGCGGTGTTGGATCGCGACAGCGCGTGCGACGGTATGTTCGTCTATGCTGTGCATTCGACCGGGATCTATTGCCGGCCATCATGCCCGTCGCGCCGGCCGCAACGCAATCGCGTGGGCTTTTTCGCCTCGCCCGATGCGGCCGAGTTGGCCGGTTTCCGGGCTTGCCGGCGTTGTGTACCGCGTGCCGCCCGCCCGGCCGATCCATTGGCCGAGCCGGTGGCGTCGGCCTGCGCATTTATCGCCGCGCACCTCGATGAACGCCTCACGTTGGAACGGATCGGTGCGGCGGTTGCCGTGAGCCCGCAGCATCTCCAGCGTGGTTTCACCCGCCTGGTCGGAGTGAGTCCGCGGGCCTATGCCGATGCGCTACGCCAACAGGTGTTACGTGATCAGTTGCGGGCCGGGGCCGAAGTGTTGCCGGCGATCGACGGTGCCGGCTATAGTTCGAGCAGTCGGGTGTACGAGCGCGGCAGCGCGCGATTGGGCATGCCGCCGACAACCTATCGCAACGGAGGCGTGGGGATGCAGATCAGCTACAGTATCGTCGCTAGCCCACTTGGGTTTCTGCTGACAGCGGCGACGGAGCGCGGGGTGTGCGCCGTCAGTCTCGGCGACGATGAGGCAATCCTGGTGCATGAGTTGGAAGCCGAATTTCCCGCTGCGACCCGCACCCGCGACGACGAGGGCCTTGGCGCGATCACGGCGGTAATTGTGGCGTATCTTGACGGCGCCCGACCGAACATCGATCTGCCGCTCGATGTCCAGGCAACCGCATTTCAACGGCAGGTCTGGGAGCAATTGCGCTTGATACCCTATGGCGAGACGCGCACCTACGCCCAGATCGCTCGGGCCTTGAACAAGCCGGGGGCGGCGCGGGCTGTCGGTCGAGCCTGCGCCACCAACCCCGTATCGATCATTGTACCGTGTCACCGGGCCGTCGGCAGTGACGGTAAACTGCATGGGTTTCGTTGGGGCCTGAACCGCAAACAGGCGTTGTTGGAGTTGGAACGGCGGCCGTAGGAGCGAAGTGTTGCGCGCAATGCTTCGGCCGCTATGCCGCTTTGCGCGACTGCTCGATATACTCCAGGCTCTGGTGGCGGAAGTAGGTGTTGTAAAGCTCGGCGTAATGCCCGCCGTTCGTCAGCAGCGTGTCGTGGTTGCCTTCCTCGATGATCTCGCCCTTGCGTAGGACAATGATCCGGTCGGCGTGACGGACAGTGCTCAGGCGGTGCGCAATCACGATTGCGGTGCGCCCCTTGAGGACGATGTCCAGCCCTTCCTGGATGAGCGTCTCGGTTAGGGGATCGATGCTGGCGGTGGCTTCATCCAGAATAATGATCGCCGGATCTTGCAGTACCACCCGCGCCAGGGCCACGAGTTGGCGCTGGCCCATACTCAGGCTGCTGCCGCGCTCGCCAACTTCGCTATCGAGGCCGTTCGGCAATGCGGCAATCCAGTCGCCGCCGCCGACATGATGCGCCGCCGCCAGCACCGCTGCGTCGTCGGCGTTGGGCCGCCCGTAGCGAATATTCTCGCGCACGGTGCCGTCGAACAGAAATGGTGATTGGGTCACCATGCCCAGTCGCGCCCGGTAATCCTCCAGATCGAGATCGCGGATATCGACACCGTCGATCTTGATCCGGCCGCTCTGGAACTCGTAGAAGCGAGCCACAAGCTTCGCGATGCTGCTCTTGCCGCTGCCGGTATGCCCAACCAGCGCCACCGTCTCGCCCGGCTTGATATGCAGATCGAAACCTTTCAGCACCGGCTCTTCCGGCTTGTAGGCGAAATCAACCTGGCTGAATGCAATCTCGCCGCTGATCGTCGCCAGTTTACGATTATCGTTCTGCACGACGCGTGGTTCGGCGTCGATCAGCGCGAAGACGCGTTCGCCGGCGGCCAGGCCAAGCTGGAACTGGCTCCAGAATGAGGCGATGCTGGTGAGCGGGAACCAGAACGCTTGCAAGCCCTGGATAAACAGGAACCACGCACCCGGTGTGAGCGATCCGTCACGCACACCCAGGCCGCCGGCATAGACTAATGCCGCCGTGCCGACGCCGGCCAGGACATTCAAGATCGGGAAGATGCTGCTGAAGACGTAGCGAGTGCGCGTGTTGACCTTCTGTGATCGCCGGTTCACCACCAGGAACTCGCGGTAGATCACGCCCTCCTGGCGGAACGTCTTCGCCACGCCGATCCCGTTCACCGTCTCCTGGATATGAGCGCTCACCTCGGCGTTCATCCGGCGCGAGGCAGTGATGGTTGTGCGGGCGATTGCGCGGAATGCCAGTGCCGCGCCGACAATAAACGGCGCCAGGATCAGCAGGATCAGTGTGAGTTGGATGCTGACCGTAGACAGGTAGGCGACCAATACGATCACCAGCAGCACCCGGCTCATCAGATCCATGGTCAGTACCATCACCTGCGAGAAGGCGGCACTATCGGAGGTAACACGACTGACGATTTTGCCCGACGGGAACTGATCATAGAATCAGATCGCGCCGCATCACCGAATCGGCGGCGTCTTCGCGGATCTTCAGCACTACATCACCCACCGCCTGCGATGAGAGCGTCTGGCGGATCAGGTTGAAGACCCAGGAGCTTGCGCCGAGCAAGGCCAGACCGACCGCAAAGGCGATGATTGTCGTCATCTCGACACCGGCGATCCGGTCGAGGCTACGTGAGATGAAGATCGGGATGCCGGCGTCGAGCAACGCAGTTCCAACGATCATCGCCGCCGCAATCGCCATTTTACGGGCCTGGGGCTTGAAATAGCTCAGGATACGCCGTACCAGCACGCCATCGCTGTATTTGCGGTCGTATTCTTCGGCATCGAGGCCATCCATCAGGAATCCCATAGGTGGTTCTCCGTTAGCGTTATGGATTTCGTGGTGCGGGTAGAGATGCAAAATCCTGCGTCTCTACCCACACCAATCCCATCCTCAGTCCGCCGCTAGCATCGGCACGGCTGCTTCTTCCTCCAGCGGCGGCAGTTCGATATCGTAGCGGGCGAAGACCCGCCGGTAGTGCGGCGAGCGACGCAGGAGTTCGTCGTGGGTGCCGGCAGCCACCAGGCGCCCTGAGTCGAGCACCAGGATCTGATCGGCCCAGCGGATCTGCGAGATGCGATGGGTGATCAGCAGCACTGTGCGGCCCTCCTGAGCCTTGCGAATCGCCTGCTGGATCTGATCTTCGGTTGCGCTGTCGATCGCGCTGGTACTGTCGTCCAGGATCAAGATTTGTGGATTGCTCAGGAATGCCCGCGCCAATGCGATCCGCTGGCGCTGACCGCCCGACAGGGTCATACCGCGTTCGCCGACAACAGTGTCGTAGCCGTCGGGAAAGGTTACGATAAAGTCGTGGGCCTGTGCGGCGCGGGCCGCATTCTCGATCTGCTCACGGGTGGCGCCGGGCGCCCCGAAGGCGATGTTCTCGCCGATACTGCGTGAGAACAGAAAGATGTCTTGCTCGATCTTGCCGATCTGCGAGCGCAGTGCATCAAGGCTCCATTCGCGCACATCGATCCCGTCGATCAGCACGCGGCCCGTGCTCGTCTCGTAGGTGCGGTTCACCAACTGCGTTAAGGCACTCTTGCCGCTGCCGGTTTGCCCGACGATCGCCACGGTTTGTCCGGCGGCGATGCTGAATGAGATGTTTTGCAGAACCGAGAACTGAGAACCAGGAACCGGCAGGCCGTTTTCGATCGCTACGGGCAGGTTCTTGGCTCCAGGTTCCGGGTTCCGGGTTCTGGGTTCTAGGTTCTGGGTTCCGGGTTCCGG
>JAAUQO010000081.1 GCA_012032775.1 Oscillochloris sp.
GGCGGGCGCTCCTGGGGCGGCGGGCGCGGCCGGCGTAGCGCCGCAGGCAGCCAGGAGCAAAGCAGCGATCACAACCAGCAGCGGGGCGGTAGTCCGAAGACGCATAAAGTATACCTCCGTGTAAGGGCGAAGCACTCGTCGCCCTTATTGAGCATTTGGATTTTAGAAATTGTGGGGCGACGAGTGCTTCGCCCCACGATGACCCAATACGAACCGGCGACGAGTGCTTCGCCCCACCCAAAAACGATCACGCCGTAAGCTTCCCGGCCCGGCTCGGCGTTTGCGGCTTCGCCCAGCGATAGCGTAGATACGCCGCAAGCTCGCTGCGAACATTCGGCAGCGTCTCGCGCAGGAATGTGTCGGCGACCTTTCCAATGCCACTCGAATAGGTGGGGTAAGGATAGACGACGCCGTACAGCTTGTAAAGCGACAGCCCTTCTTTGATCGCCAGGGTGAAGAGCGAGATCAATTCCGAGACCCGCGGGCCGACGGCGGTGACCGACAAAATCTTGCCGCTGAGCCGGATCGCATCAACAATAATGAAGCCGTGGCTCAGGCCGTCGGTATAACCGCGATCGGTCTGGGTCGGCAGGTCGATCCGAATGCGCTTGATCAGTTTGGGATGATAGCGGGCCGCGATCTGCTCCTGGCTCATCCCTGCTGTGGCAACTTCGGGGTCGGAGAAGGTGGCCGAAGGGTAGAACGGCTCGGGGCTGCGGGCCGGCAAGAGGGGAAAGGCGATCCGTTGCACCACCCGGCGGCCCTGGGCATTCGCCGAATGGGTAAAGGCCGAGGTCGGCGTCACATCACCGATGGCGTAGATATGCGGCACATTGCTGCGCCCATAGCTGTCGATATCGATTCCGCGCCGCATGTCGAACTTCACGCCGGCGGCCTCAAGCCCGACATTCTCCAGATTTTTCTGCCGGCCCACGGCAACCAGCACATAATCGACGCCATCCAGACTCTCGATGTAGGCATTGCGTTCGATCCGCAACACCTGCTCATCGACAGCATACGAATGGGCGGTGGCGCCGGTGTAGAGCGCGATCCCGTGCGCTTTCAGGCTCGGCTCCAATGCTGCGGCAACTTCGGGGATGAAGCGTTCCATCACCCGATCGGCATTCGTAATCATGCTGACCCGGCTGCCTAACTTGCGAAAGGCAAAGGCCATCTCCATGCCGATCACGCCGCCGCCGATAATCGCCAGATGCTGCGGGGTCTGCGCGATCTCAAACACGCTCTCGTTACTGAGTTGGCGCTCGGCGGGCAAACCGGGGATGTTAAGCGGACGGGCGCGGGCGCCGGTCGCAATCACAATGTGCTCGGCGGTTAAAATCTGCTCGCTGCCGTCGGAAGCGCTAACCTGAACCCGGTGGGCGTCGAGCAACTTGCCGCGACCGAAGATCAGATCCAGATTCG
This sequence comes from Oscillochloris sp., assembly GCA_012032775.1. Classification (GTDB taxonomy): domain Bacteria; phylum Chloroflexota; class Chloroflexia; order Chloroflexales; family Chloroflexaceae; genus JAAUQO01. The sequence continues at coordinate 1,423 of JAAUQO010000081.1, forward strand.
GCACATGCCCAAACTCCTCGGTCTCTTTGTCGCGCAGCGCATTACGCTTACGGCGCACTTCATCCAGTGCCGTCGCCGGCCCGCCCGACGCACCCAGGATCTCAGCCTGGTGGATAAGGGTTTTGGAGGGCACACAGCCGACGTTGGTGCAATCGCCGCCGACATCCTTCGCCTCGATAATGGCACTGCGCTTGCCGAGATTGGCCATACCGACGGCCACGGTCAATCCGCCGGAACCGGCGCCGATCACGATTGTGTGGTAGGTGTTGTTGCTCATCATCTGTATCCTGTATCCTGTATCCTGTAGCTTAATCTTCTTCTTTGCGGCGCAGCAGGCGCGAGATCACCAACCCGCCGATGAACAGCACGCCGGAAGCAACCAGAGTCCAGGGGTTGATCGCCGAGATGCTGAAGTTCCCGGCGAAAATATCGTCGATATTGAGTGAGGCGCCGGCCAGCACGAAGGTGAGCGTACCCGGTAGCGAGCCAAGGATGCTGGCCAGGATGTAGGGCCGGTACGGTACGCGCAGGAAGCCCGACAGGTAATTTACCAGATCATACGGCAGGTAGATCAGGCGCATAATCAGCACGGTGCTGAAGGCATTGCGGCGCATACGGTCGGCGTAGCGGTTGATAATCCCGCCGGCGGCGCCTTGATCGCCCTCGGGCAAGATACCCTGGCCGAAGGCGCGCCCAAAGCCGTAGGCCAGGGTGGCCGACATATTCGAGCCGATGATCACGAAAAGCGTACCCCAGAGCGGCCCCCAGATTGCGCCGCCCAGCAATGTCACCACGATCGCCGAGAAGAAGGCCAGCGGGCGCAAGGTGTAGATCAAAATATACAAAAGCGGGCCGAATGGGGTTTGCAGCAACCCGACAATATCTTGCAGGGTTTCGGTCGGCGAGCGTTCGGCGATCACACTATAGCCGACAAAGCTGCCTACCAACAATAGCCAAATCAGGGCCGCGACATAGCGCTGCCAATTGCGTGCCGCCGGAACGCTTGCCGCGCTTTTGATCTGCTCCTCGGTCGTCATACAACTCTCCTCTGATTGAGGCGATCGCACGATCGCCATGAGACGTGGGGCGTAGGGCGTGCGGTGGATCGCACTTCACGCCTCAGGTCGTACACCGGTATGTTTGCATTTCCGTACGCTCTGTCTCATAACCTTTTCCGGCGTTACAGATGACGTGCGGCCCAAACGACGCGCTGTGTGGCGGTAAGCAGTGTGAGCGCCGCCATCAGCCAGAACAGCGGCCCAAGGATGCCTGGAAAAAGCAGGAATAATGTGTAGAAGACCACGGTTTCGGCGCCCTCGATCAGGCCGCCCGGCATGGTTACGCTGGTCATTTCGCCGCTTGCCGTTGCGCCGCGGGCTCGTTTCTCAAGCAGCGCAGCCAGGTACATCCAGGTGGCGCCATTGACGTAGAAACTGATCAGTAATCCGGCCAGCGCCAGGTAGACCCCGGTTGTGCCGGCGGCGATCGCTAAACCCAACGGCACCGCCGCGTACACCAGATGGTCGAGCACAATATCCAGGTATGCGCCGAAATCGCTTTGTTTGTTGTGCATGCGGGCCAACGTCCCGTCGAGCCCGTCGAGTACTCGGTTGACGGCCCATAGTCCAATGGCCAGGCCGGCCATGCCCTGGGCGGCGGCGAGGCCACAAGCCAGGCCCAAGCCACAGGCGGCTACCGTGATCACGTTTGGATGAACCGGACGGAGTGCAGCGGCCAGTGGTGTTAAGACATATTCCTTCGGCACGCGCAAGAGCTTATCGATCACACAAACCTCCTTGATCACGGTTGTACTGAGTGAAACTTACTCGCCGCTCTCCAAAATATGAAGAAAGTCTTACGTCGGATAGTGCGGCCAGGCCGCGCTGTGTATTCTTTGGCGCGTGCTTTTGCCTGCGAAGTGGCCAGAGCACGCGCCAAAAAGAGCTTGGGACGTAGTCCCAGTATGTTGCTGGCGACGTTTGTTACGATGTGTCCGTGCAGCGGGCACATCATAACAATCAAGCAGCGTATAATGGCGACGCGTGTTCCATGCTGAACGGAAAGCTGCCCACCATGACGAATTTATCTGCAACCGACGGCTTCGATAGCGCCGCGATCGGTTCCGAGATCTACGAGCGCAGTATTGCCGAACTCCGCGCCGATCTTGATGCGGGCGTGCTGACGGTGCGCCGACTGATCGAAGCGTGCCTGGAACGGATCGACGCCCTTGACCGCCGGGGGCCGGCGCTGCGGGCCGTGATCGAGGTTAACCCCGATGCGCTGGAGATCGCCGACCGGCTTGATGCTGAGTTGGCGGCCGGCAGTTCGCGTGGCCCGCTCCACGGTATTCCGGTGCTGATCAAGGATAATCTCGATACGGCCGATCGTATGTTGACCAGCGCCGGTTCGTTGGCCCTGACAAGCTCGCGCCCGGCCCAGGACGCGACGGTTGTAGCGCGCTTACGTACGGCCGGCGCGGTTATCCTCGGTAAAACCAATCTTAGCGAGTGGGCCAATTTTCGCTCCAATCACTCGTCAAGCGGCTGGAGCGGTCGTGGCGGCCAGACCAGGAATCCATACGTGCTCGATCGCAATCCTTGCGGCTCAAGCGCCGGTTCGGCTGCCGCCGTTGCCGCCAGCCTGTGTGCGGTTGCGATCGGGACTGAGACCGACGGCTCGATTATCTGCCCCTCGTCGTTGTGTGGCGTGGTCGGGATCAAGCCGACGGTCGGGTTGACGAGTCGGGCCGGCGTGATCCCGATCTCGCCGACCCAGGACACGGTTGGGCCACATGGGCGGAGTGTCGCCGATGCGGTGGCGCTGCTGGCCGCAATTGCCGGCCCCGACCTGCGGGATCCGGCGACGGCTCAGGCGCACTTTCCGAGCGACTATGCGACATTGTTCGACCCGCACGCGCTGTACGGCGCCCGGATCGGTGTGCTGCGCGATGCCGGTGTGGTCGGCTACAACCAGCATGTCGATCAGGCTTTCGCGAACGTGCTGAAACAATTGGCGGCGGCGGGCGCTGTGTTGATCGACCCGGTGCATATTTCGGAGGGCAAGAACTATCTTCAGGGCGACGAGTTCACGGTGTTGCTCTATGAATTCAAGCATGCACTTGAAGCGTATTTGCAGGTTCGGATCGCGCATCCCGCGCATCCGGATGCCGCGATTCCGCGCACACTGAGCGACCTGATCGCATTTAACGAGGCGCATCAGGATCAAGAGTTGGCCTATTTTGGGCAAGAGTTGTTCGAGCTTGCGGCCGCCAAGGGCGGCCTGGATATGCCCGAGTATCGCGAGGCGTTGGAGCGCAGCCGCGACGGGACGCGCGCCGTGATCGACGCGCTCTTCGAGGAACAGCGGCTCGACGCGATTATCGCGCCGTCGATGCAGGCGGCCTGGACCACCGACCTGTTGAATGGTGATCGCTACGCCGGCGGCAGTTCATCGGCGGGGGCGCGGGCCGGGTATCCGCTGATCACGGTTCCTGCGGCCGCAGCCTTTGGGTTGCCCCTTGGGCTGACGTTTATTGGGCGGGCCTACAGCGAGCAGACGCTGATTCGGCTTGCGTATGCCTTTGAGCAGGCGACAAACGCCCGCCGCCCGCCGCAATACATCCCTGCGCTTGTTCCTGCAGAAATCCGACGGCCGCGTAGCGATGAACCATGGTGGGTTCCTACGCGGCCGTGCCTCGCTACCTGCCGTAGCGATCACTTGTTGAAGAGTGCCAGATACTCGCCGTAACCCTCGGCTTCCAGATCCTCCACCGGGATGAAGCGCAGGGCGGCCGAGTTCATACAGTAGCGCATGCCGGTCGGGGCCGGGCCGTCGTCGAAGACATGGCCCAGATGCGAGTCGCCGTGCTTCGAGCGCACTTCGGTGCGCTTCATCCACAGCTTACGGTCGGTGCGGGTAGCGATATGCTCTTCAGCCAGGGGTCGGGTGAAACTCGGCCAGCCGGTGCCGGAATCGTACTTGTCGCGCGAGCTGAACAGCGGCTCGCCCGACACAATATCGACATAAATTCCTTCGGCCTTATTATTCCAGTGCTCATTCTGAAACGCCGGCTCGGTTCCTTCGTGCTGGGTTACTTTATACTGCATCGGCGTCAGCTTCTGCCGCAATTCCTCGTCCGACGGCTTGCTGTAGATCGTCATAATTTCTCTCCTGGTACTGATTTCGAATGCAAAATGCAGAATGCAGAATGCAGTCGGGTACTGTGTGCGTCGTACTCAGTTTTCTGCCCGTGTAGAAGTATTGTACTCAGCTAAAAAATTCTGGGCAAGAGCAATTAGGAGGTTTCATGAGCGAGCAACATCGGGTGGCACCTATTTCCAGCCCGCGTCTTGATCTGGTCCTGATGACGGAGGCATTTTTGCAGGCGTCGCTGGCCGGCGATCGGGCGCAAGCGACGACGTTGCTCGGCTACCCAGTGGCGGCGGAGTGGTTGGAGGAACGCGATCTGATCGTCCTACGGATCAATGATCTGCGGGCGAACCCCGGCTACCGACCGTGGACATTGCGGGCGATCATCGAGCGGGCCAGCGGCGCCATGGTTGGGCATATCGGCTTTCACACCATGCCCGGCCCGGAATACTTGCAGGATCTGGCACCCGGCGGAATTGAGTTGGGCTATACGGTATTTCCGCAGTATCGTCGGCGCGGTTTCGCCCGCGAGGCGGTCGCGGCGCTGATCAGTTGGGCGGCGGCGCAAGCTGTGCCGCGTTTCGTACTCGCGATCAGCCCGACTAACGAGCCTTCGCTACGCATCGCCGCCGGCCTCGGCTTTCAACAGATCGGCAGCCACGAAGATCCCAAAGATGGCCTGGAGTTGATTTTCGCCCGCGACGGCGCAGCATAGCCTGTACCCACGGGCATGCGGCGGCTTATCCCGCCAGGCGAGCCAGGGTCTCGGCGAGTACTGCTGTACCGCGCACAATATCTTCGGGCGACGCGTACTCGTCGGGGCGATGGCTGACGCCGTGCTTACATGGAACAAAGATCATCGCCGTTGGGCAGATGCGGGCCATAAACAGGCTGTCGTGGTAGGCCCGGCTCACCATCATCTGATAGGCGAGGCCGGTGCTATGGCAGGCCGCGACGATCGCCTCAATCACCCCCGGATCGCAGGTGGCGGGCGGATCGGAGTTAAGCAGCGTCAACTCATACTCGATAAAGCGCCGCCCGCAGATCTCATCGATCGCCTTGTGTACGGCTTCCAGTGTCAAGTCGCGCGGTTCCGGCGCCACATCGCGAATGTCGATCTCCAGCACGGCCCGGCTCGGGATAGCATTCACCGCGCCGGGTTCGATCCGGAAGTAGCCGGTTGTGGCGACGGTGTCGGGGCTGCCGGAAGCGAGCGCCGCATGTTCAACCGCCAGCGCGATCTCGGCGCCGGCGAGTAATGCATCACGCCGGCCCGGCATCAGTACGGCGCCGGCGTGCCCGCCCTGGCCACGTAATACCAGGCGGATCGCGGCCGGTGCGGCGATCGCACGCACCACGCCGATCGGCAGTCCTTCCGTCTCCAGCGATGGTCCCTGCTCGATATGCAACTCGACAAAGGCGGCATAGTGGCCCGCCGGCAGTTGCACCTGGGCCAGTGGTGCGCTAAAGCCGGCGCCATTGCGGGCCTCATCCAGGCTATAACCTTCGCCGTCGGTGAGTGATTGAATCTGTTCAGCCGTCAGTGCGCCGCTGAGCGCCCGGCTGCCGAGACAGCCAACCCCGAAGCGGGTCGGTTCTTCCGAAGTGAACAGCAGCAACTCGATCGAACGTCGTGGTTGCACCCCGGCCCGGCGCAGCGCCCGAATCGCCTCCAATGCACCAACCACCCCAACGGTTCCGTCATAACGCCCCGAGTTCGGAATCGCGTCGATATGTGAGCCGCTGGCCACTGCCGGCAGTTCCGGCTCGCTGCCGATCCAGCGGGCGAAAAGGTTGCCTAAGCCGTCCTCACGTAGTTCCAGGCCGGCTTCACGGCACCGCTCGCGCAGGTAGGCGCGGGCGTGTTGATCGGCCTCACTATAGACAATCCGCGTTACACCGGGTGGCGGCGACGACGAATATGCGGCGATCGCCGCAAGATCGGCGCTCAATTCACTACTATCGATCTGATAATTCATAGGGAGAATTGGTTGTGATTGCGACATGATCACAAGCACAACAATACAACTTTACGGCTCGCGATTAACGTCTTTGTAGTAGATGTAGCGGGCCGGAGTTTTGCCGGTTGCCACAAACCATTGCGGGCAGAAGGGCGCCATCCAGATCACATCGCCGGCCTGCACCGGATGCCAGTCGTCGCCCAGGCGGTAGATTCCCTGGCCTTGCAGCATCAGCAAGCCATGTTCCATCACATGGGTTTCGACAATCGGCAGGGTTGCGCCGGGTTGAAAGGTGAAGATATTGACCGCCAGATCAAAGGCGAGGATGTCGGGCAGCAGATTCTTGAGCAGGGCAGCCTCGTCGCCCATGAACGGCGCGCCGGCGACATCCTGTTCGTGGCCAAGGATCGGCGCCGGTGGATTGTGCCCTGCCAGTGGTATGTAGGCGCGCTGGAAAACCAGCAGATCGGCGCTCTCGACGCCCTGGCCCAGGCTCAGACGGTATGTCGCGCCGGGGGGAATATAGGCGTAGCCGCCGGTCTCCAGGCGTGTCTGTCGGGTTTCGATGACGGCATCGATGGCGCCCTGCCGCACAAATACCAGGAGTTCTTTATCGGAGAGGTGGCCGGCGCCTGTTGCGTCGGGGCCGAGGGTAACATGGATCTGGCTAAACCGGGCGCCCAGCGCCGGGCTGATCACCAGGGTGCAGATTGCGCCGGGCCAGTTCGGGAGCGGCGCACTGACCTGACCGGCCGGGGTGATCAGCGCATAATGTGGGCGCAGCACACTGCGCGTATGGCCGAAAAGCGTATCCATCGGGCGTTCCTTCCACCGGGCCGGCGCCCGGCTACCTGATGCGGAGAACGCCCGTATCTTATCATTGTTTGCCTGATGATTGGGCAACCACGCCATCCAATTATCGGGCGATCAGGCGCTTATGCGGCTCTCCCTACATCCCAAAAGCGCAATGTCGCATCGAAGCTGCCGCTGGCAAGGGTTCGCCCGTCGGGGCTGAAGGCGACACTGGTGACGCCCTCGCTATGCTCGCTGGCTTCGGCGAGCAGCATGCCGTCGTGAACGCGCCAGAGCCGTACACTGCGTCCATGATCGCCGGCGGCAAGAACACTGCCGTCGGGACTAAAACCGAGGCTGAAGACGGCGCCGTGCTCGACGCGCAGGGTGTAGAGCGGCATACCGTCACGCACGCGCCAGAGATTGATCGTTTGATCGGTGCCCGCGCTGGCCAGCAGGCGGCCGTCGGGGCTGAAGGCGACGGCAAACACGGCGTCGGAGTGGCCGGACAAGACATGGAGCAGCGCGCCGTCGCTGTCCCACAGTCGTACGCTGCGATCATGGCTGGCCGAGGCGATCATCGAGTCGTTGCTCACGGCGACGCTATTAACTGCGCCGCGATGGCCATATAGCGTCTGGCGCAGGCTGCCGTCGCTCACCCGCCAGATTTTGACGGTCGCATCCCAGCCGCCGGTGATCAATGAATTGCCGTCGTGGTTGAACCCGGCGGCGAAAACCGCACCTTCATGCCCATCGTGGCCCTGAAGCAGTAGGAGCGGTGCGCCATCGCTGAGGCGCCAGATTCGTACCGCGCGATTACGGCCGGCAGCGGCGAACAAGCGGTTGTCGGGGCTGAATGTAACGGCGTTGATCTCGCCGAGTTCGCCCTGCAATGTGCCAAGAAGGGCGCCGTCGCGGGAGCGCCACATCCGTACCAGGCCATCCCAGGAGCCGGTTGCGAGCAGGGTTCCATCGCGACTATAGGCGACGCTGTTGACCCAGCTTTTCACCAGTTGGCGGATGCGTGCTACGAGTTGGTAGCCGGCGGCGGCATCTGCGTCCGCGAGCGAAAGAACCGGCGTATCGGTTTGCGGCGGCGATTGTTCTTGCGCCGGCGGCGCTTCTTTTGTCGTCGGATCGGATTCAGCTATCGCGGCGATGTCGGCTTCTTCTTCCGCGTGGGCCTCAAGGTTCCAGTGCCGGGCGTGGCTGTCGAGCGCCTGACGACTGGGGCGGAAGATTGTGCGCTCAGGTTGGTGCAGGCGGCGTCCGGCGAACTGCATATATTCGCTCTGCGCGAGGGCCGGCGCGACGATCAGGACGAAGTGGATTGCATCGACGGCGATTAAACCTGCTTGAAAGAGCCGGGCGAGATCGGCCCGTACCACGAGGTAGTTGCTCGGCTCTTCCGGTCCATGGGCCGTAATTGCCGCCAGTTCCAGGGTTTCGGCAACAGCACAACCGCTGATTGCGCAGCGACCGCCGTATGCCTCCAGCAGGGTGGTGCGGAGATCGAGATGATGGTGCGGCGATGACATAAGAGAAGGGGTTAATGCGCTCCACTGGGCGCTGCCGGTTACAGAATGTGCGAACATGGCAATCTCACTTATGATGTTTTGCTTTAACGTTACAGTTAGATTACAACATTCGCTTAAACGAGCGCTGTATTTCGATTGTCGGTAGTTCTTAAGATTTTGTTATGTTCGCGCTGCCAGGGCGAACCTTGTCGTCCCTTATCATAAAAGGGAATCATGGATACCATGCTCGTATTACCACACAGCGTACGAATATCTTGTAAGATCGGAGCCGGCGCCGTACAGTGGGTGTGGCGCAGCGGAGGTGCGCGATGTTATTGATCGCAAGTGCAAACGGTGATGTCGGGATGGATGCGGCCTGGGAGATTCTTGCCGCCGGCGGTTCGGCCCTCGATGCCGTCGAGGCGGCGACGCGTCTGGTTGAGGATAATCCCGCCGACCATACGGTGGGTTACGGCGGGTATCCCAATCTGCTTGGTGAGGTCGAGTTGGATGCGTCGATTATGGACGGTGATACGCGCCGGGCCGGGGCGGTTGCGGCATTGCGCGGCTATCGGGCCGCGATCACGGTTGCGCGCAAGGTGATGGAAGAGTTGCCGCATGTGTTGCTGGCCGGTGAGGGCGCGGCCCGCTTTGCGGCAGAACTGGGATTGCAACGCGAGAACTTGCTTACGCCCGAAGCGGAAGCGGTCTACCGTGATGGATTAGCCGGGCGCTTGCCGAAGATGTTTCGCGATTCGCGGGGTTCGGTGGTGGATGCCATGCTGCGGCGAGCCGCCGCGATCACCGCCGATCCTGAACGGGCCGCCGGCACGGTAAATGTTATTGCGCAGGATGCGGCGGGCCGGATCGCTTCAGCCGTCAGCACCAGCGGCTGGGCCTGGAAATACCCCGGTCGCGTCGGTGATTCGCCGATCATCGGCGCCGGTAACTACGCCGACAGTCGCTATGGCGCTGCCGCATGCACCGGTTGGGGCGAACTGGCGCTGCGTGGGGCAACGGCGCGCACGGTTGTGTTGTTGCTCAGCCGGGGTGTCGCACTTGAAGATGCCTGCCGTGTCGCATTCAGCGATCTGTTCGACCTCGAAACGAACAGCGCCAGGGTGATCATGAGCATGGTTGCCCTTGACGCCAATGGTGGGTTCTGCGCGCTCAGCACCGCACCCGATCGCGAATATGTCTACCGCCGCGCCGGGATGCGTGCCTACGAGCGTGCGCCGCGGTTGGTTGTGACCGGGTGACAGGTGTCGGGGTGATGTCGTACCGCTTCCGATGTCGGCCCGGCACCGGCGGGCTAGCGGTTGCGACCGGCGCGGGTGAATCTGGAACTTGGGCGGGTCGCGCAGGTGCTCAGTCATATCGAGGCGGTGCTGCCGTATCTGGAGCACGAGTCGCTGATGGACGCCCTGGAGCCGATCTGGGTGGATCTGCGTTGTTATCAGGTGCTCGCTGCCGCCGCTGATCCGCGTAGCACAGCGGTGCTGCTGCGTGCTCACAGCCTGGTACAACAACAGGCCGCGCGAACTTCCCGGCGCCGAGCACCAGCGCTCTTTCTGCGCATCAGCGCCCACAATGCGATCTGCGCCGCCTACCACAACCTTGAAAAATGCCAGGACGCGATTCTGGAATTCGGCGACCAACACTCGGAACAGTATGTTGTAATGGCATCGGCGCAGCTCAACGTCAGACGGCTCGCATAAATCGCGAAGTACCGCGTGCGCGCCGGTTTGAGCTACCTGCCGTACCAATTACCTGCGAAGCAACGCCCGGCCCTGCAGAAACAAACTGATCTGGGCGATTGCCAGCCAGATCAGCCCCAAGCCGAGACCCAGGCGCAACCCACCGAACCAGAACGGCAGCCGCTCGCGGATATTGGCGATCTGGGTGCGTAAATCGGCCACAAGCGCTTTGTAGTCGGCCATCACCCCCGAGGCGCGTCGCACTTCAGCCGCGATTGCGTCCACGTCTTCCGTGACAACCACCAGATCGCGATTGAAGGCGCCGAGATCGCTACCTGCGCTATCCAGGCCGTCGGACAGTTGCATAAGTTCAGCCGGGAGATCGTCGAGGCTGCGGGCGACATTGTTGATCGCGCTGCTGAGCGGCACCTCGGGGTTGTAGGTGGTGGTACCCAACAACCCGAAGCCGCTGATCGTGCGCAACACCTGGTCAACCAGTTGCGCGGTCTGTTCAGCCGAGTCGAGTGCCGTGGTGGTCGAGCGCACGGTGGCGGGCAGATCGCGGCCGGCGAGATCGGCGGCGGCTGTCAGGGTCGGAATGGTTTGCGAGATCGCGCTGGTGGCGCCGCCGAGGGCGGTGCCGGCCGATCCAAGGGCGGTATTGGTCTGGCCGAGGATGCCGATCGCCGTATCCAGGCCGGTGTCGGTATTGGCGAGGGCTGTATCGAGTGCGGCCAGATCTTGATCAAGGGTGTGTTGAAACGAACCCAGACCGACGATCACAAAGCCCAGCCCGAGTACAACCATGATCAGGCCGATCCCCGCGCCGCTGATCAGGGTCAGGCCGATAAGTCGCTGGAATGTGGGAGATACCTGCACAGTCGAAATTACCTTCGTTGCGCTGCGCATCCTGTGCGCCGGCGGCCAGGATGCGGCGGAGCATGGACTGTCTGTGGCGGTCGGGCGTCTGCGAGTGCATATGCAGCATTGCTGCAATGCGTTCCGATGCCCTACATCCACAGCTTCTTTCAAACAATGATGCTTGAAACCGCAGGGGGGCGCCCATGCGCCGCCCTTACGAGATACCTTTCACCTGTGATCCCATCGCCTGCAGTGCTGCTTCGGCCGCCTCGGCGTCGGCGCTGCTGGCGCCGGCAGGCTGATAACGCGCCCGTTCATACGCTTCCGTCAGCACTGCAACCTCGTGCGGTGCGCCGAGGGTTTCGCCGGCCAGCGGCGCGAATTCAGCCGGGGTCATTGTGGCGCTGCGGCTGCGACCACGATCTTCAAGTGCCAGTAGCAGCTTAACATAAGCTCGACGCACCCGACTGGTCGGATCAGGGCCGCGTAGGGCCGCAAGTGCGGCTTCAAGCCCCTGGAGGCGTTGCGCGAAGGGATTGCGCAGGCGCCCGAGCAGATCACGCAGATCGGCGGCGAGACCGGCGGCCACGCCAAGTGATTCGCGATCTTCCTCACCTTCGGGGCGGGGCTGAAAGCGCCGGCGCATAATCAGGATGGCGATTACCAGAATAACAATCGGGATCAGCGCCATCAGCCAGGTGAACGAGTTTGCCAGGGTGATGATGAAATCACTGGGCGCCAGATCCAGCACTTCGGACGCGTCCTCGGCCGATTGATCGACGGCCGGCTGAAGCTGTGGAAACGCGCCCATGAGCGCCCGAATCAGGGCTGAGAGCGGCTCGGCGAACAGGGTAATGAAGATCCAGGCGATAAAACCGCCCACAATCGCAAATGGGATCAGGGCCAGTTGAATCAGGTTCTGCGCAATTTGGAGCGCCTCGTCGCCGCCGAGCAAGGCTGTGCCGAGGGCGCCGACCAGAATCACCCCGCCGATCGCCAGGATCAACGTGAGGATCCAGCGCCAACTGAGCCGGCGGGTTCCGACACCTTCGTCGTCGGTATGGGCCAACGCCAGGCCGAACAAGCTCAGCCCCACAAAGAGCAAGATATGTACCGCCAGGGTTATGGTGGGCAGTTCGGCGCCGGGACGAAACACCGGGCGCAGCAGCAGGGCAAGCAACAGCACGGCGGCGCCGCGTCCGAACAGACTGGTAACCATGTTGCTGTCGGCAACGGCGATGCGCGTGCCGCGCCAGAACAAGTACAATGAGACCAGGCCGACCAGGTAGGCGCTGCCGAATTGTTCGCTGCCCGGCATAAGTATTGCGATCGCGCCAACGATATTCAAGCCGAGCGCAAAACTGATCCCGAGGATCATGGTGCCGAGGGCGCCGATCAGCAGAATCGGGCGTTCGGCGACGCGCGGCGCACGTAGCGCGATGATATCGACCAGACGACCGGCAAGGATCAGGCCGATCAACCAGTGCAAGCCGGGATCATTGCCGGTTAATGCCAGCAGCGGCAGTCCGACGATCACGGCTTCCATGCCGGCCAGGGCCAGAATACGGATCAAGCGCGCCATATGCTTTTGTTCCTGCATCCTTCCGGCGCAGCCGCAAGCGTGCAGGAACAACCTCCCTAAAGCAGAAGTGACGAGGCGACTGCTGTGTCACCTCGTCACCCCGAAACCTGCGAACTACGCGGCCTTACTTCGTCTCGCGGTAGACGACGTGGCGGCGCACGACCGGATCGTACTTGCGAAGCTCCAGGCGGCTCGGATCGTTGCGGCGATTCTTCATCGTGGTGTAAGAATGACCGCTCTCCGTGCTCTTGAGCTTGATCACGATGCGGTTACCTTTTTTGCTGGCCATTGCTGCAATCCCTCTAATATCTGCGTTTTGCGCAACAAAATAGCGTCAGCCGACGCACTGCCGGGCATTGTAGCATGGCCGCGCCGGTTCGGCAAGCGGTGCTACGCCGCCGCCTCGCGTCGGAAGGCGATCCGCAAGGTATTTTCCTCGAAGATCGCGTCGTAGGCCCGGAGGCGGGCCAGGGATTGCGGCAGCGCCACGCGATGGCGATACCAGCCGACCGAGATCAGGAGTTCGTCGGCGTTCTGGGCCAGATGCACCTGATCTTCCGAGGCGAACGGCAACGGCACAAGCAGATCAAAGCCGTCGGCGGTCTTCTCGACCCGTTGCACCGGCCCGCGATACAGGAAACTGGCCGGGTCGATATCGCCGTAGAGATGGTCGGCGAGCAGTGAGAGATCTTCAGGCCCGACGATCTCACGCGGGAAATGCGGCGCCTTCAAGATCGGCAGCGGGTCGAACAGTTCGTTCACCGTTGGCGCATAATCCTGCTGCATCGCCCGCCACGAGGCGAAGTGACCGTCCACGTCTTCGGGCAGAATACGGTTGACCACCACGGCATCGACGGCATAGCCGAACAGGCTCAGGTAGGTGAGTGAGCGCTGGGCCTCGCGGATGACCATCTTTTCCAGGTTCATCACAATACGCGCGGTGCAGATATTGGTGTCGGTAAGCAGATGGCGCACCTCAACCAGGGCGTCGATCGCACCCTGAGCCGAGGCGAGCACATCATCTTCGGCGATCGGCATATCGGTGACACGTTTGGCCACCGGGCGCACCACCCGCAACAGGGCGCGGGCGATCGGGAAGATCCGCGAGATCCACCAGCGCATAATGTCGGGGAGCGAGAGCAGTCGCAGGGTTTCGCCGGTCGGCGCGGCATCGACCACCAACACATCGAAGCGTTGTTCGTCGTAATGGCGCTTGATCTGCAAAAGGCTGAACAACTCCTCGGTGCCCGGAATCACCGAAAGCTCACCCTGGGCGATCGACTCAACGCCCTGCCAGGCCAACAACTCGGCCAGATATTGGCTCACCTGGCCCCAACTGGCCTCCAACTCGTGGAGTGCGTTGATCTCCTGTGCCCACAGGTTCGGCAAAACCTCGATCGGTTCGGCCCGTAACTCAACCCCAAGCGAGTCGCCGAGTGAGTGGGCGGCATCGGTGCTGAGAACGATCGTGCGATACCCGCGCTGGGCACAACGGAGCGCAGTGGATGCGGCGACGCTGGTTTTCCCGACGCCGCCTTTACCGGTATAGAAAAGAATTCGCATAGGTGGCCATTCTCTAGGGCGCTGATTGTTGTTTATAGTACACGTTATTGTGTGTTTAGGCAATAATACCTTCTGCATTTATGGTGCAGAATGCTCAACTTGCTCCCACCACGCGCGCACGGTAGCGTGATTGCTGCCGTACCAGAGGCCCGCAACATTCGGCGAGTGATAAATACCGGGCATTGTGATCCGTCGTGAGCCGGCAAGCAAGCCGCTTTCCAGCGGCACAATTCCGTCGCCGACAGTGTCGCCGCGCCCGGCGATCAGTAGATAGTTCCGAAAGGCCCGTTTCGCCGCCACTGATCCGGCGGCGTCGCCCTGGATCGCAGTGCCGCAGACACTGACATACTGCACTTCGGGCCAGAAGGCGCCCGGATAGTGATCCTGCACGAAGCCGATCTGATTCAAGCCGCCAACCCGCCCCAGCTTCGCAGTTGTGTGAGGCGTGCCGAGGCTTACCAAACCATCAACCCGGCCGTGGCCGCTGTAAACCAGTTTGCGCTGGCTGTAGGGCCGATCGCCCATGTAGATGCGGGCCAGCACGCCGCCGGCGCTGTGAGCAACCAGGGTGAGCCGGTTGGCCCTGTGACGGGCCAGGGTGGTAGTGATCGCACGATGCAAGAGGCGCAACAATGCGCCGTAGCTGTCGCTCGCAGCCACGCCGACCCAATCAATCAACCCGATCGGCGCAACCTCGACCGGGCGCCGGCTGATTTCGGCCAGCAGATCGCGCAGTTGATCATATTGCTGGAAGCGGCTGGCAAAACCGCCGACGATCAGGATCGGCGTAGATGATGTGCTCATAGGTGTGTTGGGGCGAAGGATTCCGCACGGCGGAATGCTTCGCCCTTACGTGAGACCAGGCTACGACCAGAGGCGATCGTGGCTGTGTTGCTCGTCCCATTCGGTTGTCGGCGCGAAGAAGCCGCGATCCCAGGGTACCAGATGTTCGCGAATCACGTCTTCGTTGATGCTGAAGCCGAGTCCCGGCCCTTCCGGTACGGGGATGAAGCCGTTCTGGATGATCGGCTTGGGCAGGCCGTCGATAAAATCATTCCAGAATGGGACATCGGTAAAGTGGTGTTCCAGTGCGATAAAATTCTCAGTTGCCGCCGCGCAATGGACACTGGCCATGGTACTGATCGGCGTGCCGGCCATATGCAGCGCCATACTGATCCCATACTCCTGGGCCAGATCGCCGATCCGCTTCGTCTCCAGGATCCCGCCGCTGGTGGCCATATCGGGGTGAATGACGTTCACGGCGTGGGCCTCAAGCAGCGGCTTGAAACCGTCGCGCAGATAAATATCCTCGCCGGTACAGACCGGTGTATGCAGCGCACGCTCGATCTGAACCCAGGCGTCGGTATACTGCCAGGGCACCAGATCTTCCAACCATGCCAGGTTGTACGGCTCCAGGGCTTGGCCAAGCCGGATACAATCATCGACGCCGATATGGCCGAAATGATCGGCCGCGATCGGCACCTGATCACCGACCACCGCACGCACCTGCGCCACATAGTCGCAAAGCAGATCGATTCCCTTTGGCGTCAGGCGCACATGGGTGAAAGGATGCATCAGGGTTTGCATATTCAGCATGCGCTCCAGCTTATCCTCGGGGTCGCCGGGGAGCATGCCCTGAGGCCACGAGAGTGCGCCGGGTTCGGCGATCAACTGGTTGACGCCGAGATCCATCTTCAAGATCGTAAAACCGCGTTCCAGCCGATCCTTAAGCTGGTAGCCCATCGCTCGCCGGTCGGCTCGTTGGGCGTGTCGCAGTACATCCGCACTCGGTCGCGGAATTTGCCGCCGGCCAGCACATAGGCCGGCACGCCATAGGCTTTTCCGGCCAGATCCATAAGCGCCATCTCAACCCCCGAGACGCCGCCGCCCTGACGGCCGTGGTGGCCGAACTGCTTGATCTTGCGGAACAGCCGGTCGAGATTGCAGGGGTTTTCGCCGAGCAGCCGGCTTTTCAGCATCAGGGCGTAGTGCTTCGAAGCCAGATCGCGCACTTCGCCGTAGCCGCTAAGGCCCTGATTGGTGTCGATACGGACAATGGTGAAATGCCAGCCCTCCCAGCCAACAGTGGCGGTGCGCAGGTCGGTGATTCTAAGTTCGCTCGGGCGCGCGGCCGTGCGGGCGTGATCTTCCGGGCGGGGACTATCGTGTGGCGCCGACATGCGTGATTCTCCTACTTCCCATGCGCGGTTTTCCAGGACTGAAAATCGGCTTCGATATCTTCGCGCCAGGTAGGCACGTCGATCTCGCCGCTGCCGTAACGGCCCTCGGCCAGGCGCAGTTTACCGAATTCGTCGCGGATACGGATGTCTTCGCTGGTTTCGACCACTTGCTGGGCCAGGTGGGCCGGAATGGCGATAATACCCGTCGGCGTGCCGAGGATCACATCGCCGGGCAGCACCGTGATCGCGTCGATACGGATCGGGATGTTGATCCCGGCGAGCGTCACATCGGCGATTGCGGTCGGATCGACACCGCGCACGAAGAAGTTCACATCGGTGAGTCGGATCAGCCCCTGGTAATCGCGGATGCCGCCGTCGATCACGGCTCCGGCGCGGGTACGTGCGGCAACCGCAGTGCCGAGATTGTCGCCGATGACGGTGCCGTCTTTGATTTTGCCGAAGATATCGACCACCATCACATCATTGTGCTGCAAGCTCTCGATAATCCAGGAATTCTGGCCGCCGACGGCGCCGCGCCCTTCGGCCAGACCGGTTTGTTGAATCGCCTGATGCAGATCGGGCCGGTGCGGCAAAAATTGCGCCGTTACCGCTCGCCCGACCATAATCGTACCGGGGTGGGTCTGCATCCAGCCGCCCACGAACTGCCGGACGTAGCCGTGATCGCGCAACACCACCCAGGCTTCCTCGGTGGTAACATGTTGCATCCGTTCGAGCAGGTCGTCGGAGACTTTGGGCCGGCCATCGGTGAAACGTTCGCCGCTATAGGATGCGGTCAGGGCGATGATGTCTGCGGGTGTGGGTTGAATATGCATCGGTTTTCCTTGCTTGATCGCGGTTTTGCCAATAGCGAACCGCGATCAAACAAACTGTATCTTGCTTACGCGAACAGATCGTGGCGCCAGCCGAGCAGCCGTTCAGCCTTGCTGTTGTCGTAGAAGGAGCAGTTGGCGCCGAAATCGCCGTGAATCTCCGTTTGCGGGTACCAACGCCGGCTCAGGCTGCGCGAAGGCTCATCGCTGACGGTGATCGGCGCGGTGATAAAGAACACCTCGTGGCCGCGATAATCGGCTTCGAGCACGGCCAGGCATGCGCGGGCCGCCGCCTCCAATCGCGTGAACGACCAGAGATTGCGCGCCAGCGCTTCCTGGTTGATCTGGGGATAATCGGCCAGATGCGGGCGTTCTTCGGTTACCCAGTGGAAGCGTAAACTGCCGATCGTCACCGCTTCGAAGCGACGGGCGATCGCATCGGCTTGCTGCTCGGCGATCCATTTCGAGAGGCTATACGGATCTTCGGCATAGGTGGGATGACGCTCATCGAGGGGAAAATAGTCGAAGCGCGGCCGGCGACTAAAGGCGGCGCCGATGGCATTAATGCTTGACGCCTGACAGATGTGGCCGATACCGGTTTCAACGGCGGCCCGCAAGGCATTGTAGCTGCCGGCGACATTCTGGTTGTGGACGACATGATCAGGTTGAGTGTCGGGCGCAGTGATCGCGGCAAGATGGATCAGCCCCTCGCAGCCGTCGATCGCATTGCGCAAACTGTTGTAATCGGTAACGTCGAGGGCCACAAAATCGACGCCGATCGGCAACTCACTGGGCGGAACCCGATCGATACTGACAACGTGGTGGCCCCGTTCGACGGCAAGTGCAACCACTCCTCGCCCAACTCTGCCGCAGCCTCCGGTGATGGCGATACGCATATGCTTCATTGCTCCAGTCGGCCAAGGTTCGCCAATGCTCCACGGCCTTGGCTCAGGCTTCCAATTCTACGTCCAGCCACCAGCGCCGCGTTGCGCCGGGGGCAAGATAGGCCGCCGCATTATGAACCAGCGCCTCGGCCAGCGAATCCTGGGCGCCGATACACGGCTCAAGCCCAAGGTTGTACAGCGGCGGGCCGCCATCACCGGCCCACGCGCCCAGATTCAGCCAGAGGGCGAGTTGCGGCAACAATGCCGTATCCCAATGCATCGTCAGCGCGCCGTCGGCGGCATACAGCCCGGCTGAACCTTGCCCGGCCGGCAAGGGATCACTCCAAAGCTTCAGCGCGATCCCGAGCGCCGGCGGGAGATGGCTCAAATTGATATCGGCGTCATTGTATTGCAAGGCAGGGGGAAAACACAAATGCTGATCGGGCGTGAGCAGATCGGCGGGCATGCTCCCCCAGACATGATAGCGGGCTGCCTGCGGCAAGCGTAACTCCATCCCCGGCTCGATCGCCAGGAGTGGGTGGGCGCACCAGATAAAGGGCAACGGATAGTCGGCAACATTGGTAAGATGATACTCAAACCGCAGTTTCGACGAACCCGTGGTGAGCAAGATCGTGCGCTCGAAGCTATAGGGCAGTGCGCGGCCATGCCAACGACAGCGAAAGGCCACTGTATTGTCGCGACTCAGCACTTCCAGCGTCGGCGCCTGCGACCAGAGTTCGCCGTGATCGGGGAGCACAAGGCCATTGTCGAGCGTACAGGCGGCCACGGTTGGAAAACACTCGTCCCAGCCGCCGCTATCGGCGGATGTGCTATAGTCGCTGTCGGCGGATGCGCGACGGTAGGGCAGGCGCGGATGCCGCCAGAGCCATTCACGGTTGGTGCGTGTATCGCGTAGGCTACAGATTTTGCCGCCTAGATCCGGCACAATGATCAGTGAAAGCGGCCCGCTGCGCGCCCGAATCGCCGCAAAACCGGCGATTGTCACGCGGGTAATGTCGAGGATGGTCACTTGCTTTCCCCAGGCGCCATGTGCCTATGTTCCCAGGGAGCCAACATTGGCACATGCACAGTCTGATATTGTATGCTTGAACGTACACATCAAGCAGTCGCGGTACAAAAACAAGCGTGAAAAACGATACCGTTAGGTGAATATATTGCCACTGCGGGAGCGCGTATCTCACCCTCGATCGCAACCGCCGGGCAACCGCCGATAACCTCTTCGTTATTGCGCTATACACCTCTCCAGGCTGCTGGTTGTGAATTTTTTACCAGGATGCTACAATTCTATGCGACGCTCTCAGCTATGTCAATATAATTCCATCTGAGGTCTATGTCGTGGATCGGGTTGCAGCGGATAGATAGTGATGTTTCCGGTAATGGTACTCTGATTGCCGGCAACATAATCCCTTTTTAAACCTTGTTCGAGGAGTATGGAATGTCCGATGGCTCAACGTCGTTGATTCTGGTAAGTGGTTATGCTGCTGCCGATCAACCCGGGATTCATGCTTTTACCTATCATCCCACCGCCGGAACGCTCACCCCGCTGGGCCAATACGCCGGGGTGCGCAATCCCTCGTTTCTGCGCCTGCATCCGGCGGGCCACACATTGTATGCGGCCAGCGAGATCGCCGCAGGTGAGGTTCACGCGCTGGCGCTGAGTCGCGATCCGTGGCAGCTTCAGCCGCTCAATCTCCAGCCCAGCGGTGGCGCGACGCCGTGTCATCTGGCGGTAACGCCCGACGGTTGTTGGGTGATTGCCGCGAATTATGGCGGCACAGTGGCCCTGTTGCCGATCGATGATACCGGTGCGCTTGGGGCGCCTGCCGACGTGGTACAGCATCAGGGGAACGGCCCACGCAGCGATCGCCAGGATGGCCCGCATTGTCATTCCGCCACCATTAGCCCCGATGGGCGTTTCGCAATTGTGGCCGACCTGGGGGCCGATGTGCTGGTGATCTATCGGATCGACGGCATCGCCGGCCGCTTGTTGCGCCACGATGTGGTTAAGGCCGCACCGGGAGCCGGGCCGCGTCATATCGCCGTACATCCGGACGGTCGGGTGATGTATGTGATCAACGAGCTCGATTGTACCGTAACGGTGTACGGCTATGATCCGGTGATCGGTTCGCTGCATTATCGTCAGACGATCCCGACCCTGCCGCCCGGCGCGCCGCGCAGCGATGCCGCCGATATTCAGGTTAGCCCCGACGGCAGCCGGTTATACGCCTCGAATCGCGGCCACAACAGCATTGCGATTTTTGCAATCGATTCCGACGCGATGCTGCGTGAGGTAGCGCTGCGTCCGTGTGGCGGCGACTGGCCGCGGAATTTCGCGCTGCTGCCCGGCAACCGGCATCTGCTGGTGGCAAATCAGCATAGCAATGCCGTTGCCCTGTTGCCGCTCGATGATGCCTATGGTGTCGCTGCACCGCTGGGGCGTTATGCCGTCCCCGGCGCCGCTTGTATTTTTGTGGTGTGAAGCTCTATGGCGAATCATGCTCGAACAGCGCGCTTCGATCTGGTGAGTCTTGGCGAGACGATGTTGCGGATGAGTGTGCCGAGCGGCCGGCGGCTGGATGATCTGCGGGCGCTTGAGGTGGAGATCGGCGGCGCCGAGAGCAATGTGTGTGTCGCATTGGCCCGGCTCGATCGGCGGGTGGGCTGGGTGTCGCGCCTGCCCGACCACGCATTGGGCGCTGCGGTGTTGCGGGTATTGCGCGCCGACGGGGTGGATGTGACGGCGGTGCGGCGGGTGCCCGGCGAACGCATTGGAACCTACTACATCGAGTATGCGGCGCCGCCCCGCGCCGCACAGGTGATCTACGACCGCGCCGATTCGGCGGCGGCACATATGGCGCTTGCCGATGTTGATTGGACGTATCTGCTCGATACACGGATCTTGCACCTGACCGGGATCACCGCCGCCCTTAGCCCGAGTTGCTACGAGCTTGTGCTGGCGGCGGTGCAGCGTGCCCGCGCTGCCGGGGTATCGATCAGCTTTGATGTGAACTTTCGCAGCAAGCTGTGGAGCGCCGCCGAAGCCGGTGCGCGCCTGCGCCCGATCCTTGCCGCCGCCGACATTCTGCTCTGCAAGAGCGACGATGCGTGCGCGCTTTTCGATTGTTCGGGCGGCCCGGCCGAGATCATGGCCGGGCTGCAAGCGCTCAGTTCAGCGCAGGCGATCTACTGCACCTTCGGCGCCATGGTGCGCGCCTGCTGGCCCATGACACGCTCCATCATCAGCCGGCAGTGCCGGTGCAGATTGTCGATCGGATCGGCAGCGGCGACGCATTTGCCGCCGGAGTGCTCGACGGCCTGCTCGACAATGATCCGCTGCTCGGGCTCAGGCGTGGCGTCGCATTGGCCGCGATCGGCCTGACGCTTCATGGCGATCGGGCGCTCAGCCGGCGGGCCGAACTCGATGCGGTGTTGGCCAAGACGCCGACCGAGGTGGTGCGCTAAAGATCATCGCCTTTTTGGTGGTGTTGCGGCGACAAAACCGTCGCAACACCATACGCGATCCGAATTCGTTACGCGCCGGTTGCGCCAAAGAAACGTAGGACACGCCGCCAGGCATCGGCCGACTCTGCGGCGAACTGTTCGGCTTTACGGTCGAAGAAGCTGTGCGGCGCACCGGGATAGGTGATCACCTCGTGGGCGACGCCGGCAGTATCGAGGGCTGCGTCAAACTGCGCGGTCTGCTCGGCCGGGATGCCGGGATCATCGCCGCCGAACATGCCCAGCGCCGGCACCTTCATCAGCGATGCCTGTTCCAACAGCGTCTTCCCATCGCCGAAATCACGCGTGAAGCCGGAATAAAATCCAACCACGCCGTTCAGCTTGAAATCCTGCGTTCCACAAAGGAACGACAGCGTGCCGCCCATACAGAAGCCAACGGTGAACGTCGGCGTCCCCGGCGGAGTCGCGGCTCGCATATGTGTGAGCGCCGCCACCGCATCGATAAAGAAATTGTTCAGTTGCAACTGGTGAACATGGGGCCAGAAGTCGAAACCCTCGTCGCGCGGCGTGATACCGGCCGTGCGGCCGAAATAATCGAGCGCCAACGCAGCCACGCCGACACTTGCGAAACGATCGGCGAGATCCTGGTAAAACCCGTGCAAGCCACGCACATCGGGCAGCACCAGTACTTGCGCCAGCGGCGCAGCGTCGGGTAGCGCCAGGCGGGCCGCAAAGCGATTGCCGTCCGCCGCCGTTAACTCCAGATCAGTGCTCTGGGCGGGCATTGTCGCCACTGGCGGCAGCGGCGGCCGATCGGTAACCTGGTAACACATCGGAGTGCTCCTTCATTCTTTGGGCCGAAAGTCACATGTATCGTACTGCGTGCCTGCGGCACTGTCAAAGGGATGTGGGCCGCAGTAAAAGATAGGAGCGACGATTCTTTTTTGGCTGGTTTTGGCCGCATAGTAGCCAAAACCAGCCAAAAATTGTGCTACACTAGCAGGGATTCCGCGTGCAGCATTTAAGGATCCGTCGCATGGCCAGCGTCAGCGCCGCCGAGAGTCATCCATTTCTGCGTTCCCCCAATCGTACGCTGCTGGTGCTGTCGGTTCCGGTGTTGCTGTCGATGATCGCCGAACCACTGACGGGGTTGGTTGATACGGCCTTTGTCGCGCGGCTCGGCGCAGCACCGCTTGCGGCCCTCGGCGCAGGTACGGTTGCGCTCAGTAGTGTTTTCTGGGTTTTTAACTTTCTCCAGATCGGCACGCAAACCGAAGTTGCGGCGCGACTCGGTTCCGATAACCGCGCGGCGGCGGCCGAGATCACCGGCCTTGCATTGCTGTTGAGCGGCGCGATCGGGACAATCCTGGCGATCCTGGCGATCATCGCCGCGCCCTGGATGGCCGAGGCGATGGGCGCCGGCGGCGCCCTGCTCGCGGATACGGTTGCCTATATTCGCTGGCGTGCGCCCGGCGCTCCGGCAGTCCTGGTTACGCTGGCCGCTTTCGGGGCGCTGCGTGGCGGCCAACGTATGACGGCGCCGCTGCTGGTTGCCGTCGGCGTGAATGTACTGAACATTGTTCTTGATGCGCTGCTGATCTTTGGTTTCGGCCCCATCCCCGCCTTTGGTGTGGCCGGCGCCGCTTTCGCGAGTTCGCTTAGTCAGTGGGCCGGCGCCGCCTGGGCTGTCGCCGCCGCGCTGCGGCCCGACCAGTCGC
>JAAUQO010000082.1 GCA_012032775.1 Oscillochloris sp.
ACGCGAGCAACACGCCGACCGCGACGAATACGCGCACGCCAACCGCGACTCGCACGCCGACGGCGACCCGCACTCGCCGACGCTGACTCCGTCGCCGACATTGCCGCCGACGAACACACCGACGGCGACAACCACGCCGACCCCAACGCCACCGCCGGCGATCTCGGTTTCATTGAGCGCCGTGAAGCACTACAACCCGAATTCAATCGGCAGCGAAGGACTCTTCCTGGTAGGGCGCGTCTACACCAGTATCGGCTCACTGGGCGTAGCCAACAAGAGCATCACGGTGCGGGTGAGTTATACATACGGCGGAGTGAGCTTCAACGACACGATCACCCTTGGCCCGACCGACGCCAACGGCTTCGCCCGCGTATGTCCGGCCCGATCGTATCCGGCCAGTGTGCAACTCACCATCAGCACCGATCCGGTTGATAACAGCCCTGGAGCACCGGGGTCGGGCCTGGGCGATGTTCAGGTGCAGAATCAGCCACAAGGCGCAGTACCCGGCTTCTGCCAGTAGCACAAGTTACGCCGAGCAGCCAACCTGGCGGTTCGTTTCGGCAGTTATGCCGCCGAAATGAACCGCACACAACCCGATCATCGATCTGGAGGAGAACACGACCAATGCATATCGGAAAACGCAACAAGCCCGGCCAGGCACTGGTCGAATTCACCATGATCCTGCCGCTGCTATTAATGATGGTGATCGGCATGGCCGATTTCGCAATCGCCTATACCACCCATGTCAAACTGCGCAATGCCGTGGCGGAGGGCGGTTACTACGCCGCCCAGAACCCCGGCAATGAAAGCGGCATCCAGGCGCAGATCGTGCAAGAACTGACCGAACTCAATCCGCCGGTGCAGACTAGCGACATCACCATTGCCTCGTGCGTAAACACGGGCCATGGCTTCGAGACCCACATCACCGTCGCGTATCAACACAACATGATCTTCGGCGCATTCGGCTCGGGGCCATCGGTAACACTGCGCAACAGCACGATCGTGCCGCAATTCGGCGGCTGCCGGTAAAGAAGCACGAAAATACATTTTATGTCAAGCCAAGCGGAGCCTTCGATGAAGCTGACAACTCTTCTTCGCCAACGACGACCGGGGCAAGCCATAGTGCTGGCCGCTCTCGCCTTTGTATTACTGGTTGCAATGCTGGGACTCGCGATCGACGGCGCGAATGCCTTTGGGCAACGCCGCCGGCTCAGCAACGCCGTAGATGCAGCAGCGATGGCGGCCACACGCGAATTGATCCGCCAGAAAGATTCCGGCAGTGGGGCCGCGATCAACCAGGCGATCGGCGATTTTCTAAGCGACCGGCACGGGTATAATGCCGCAGCATTGACGTGGGCAGCATTTTATGTTGAGCGGCTCGATCCGGAGGGTTCGCTGGGGCCGGTCACCGACGCCGGAAACCCGCCATCGGCAGCCGACGGAGTGCGGGTTGAGGTGCGGTTTCGCTTTCCAACCTACTTTATGGGCGTTTTCGGCCAGCAAGATCTCGGCGTCTCCGCCGCAGGCACCGCCGTTTACGGGCCACTCGGCACCGCCGTCGGCCAGGATCTGGCCCCGGTGGCACTCAGTGTGAGCGGCCTGGAGATTCTCAAGCGCGAAGGCACCGTCGATCTCGATATGCGCGGACGGATGGCAGCCGACAACTTCTGGGACTTTTTCCCCGATCTCATCCCCGACGATGTGATCACCCAGGCCAATATCAGGCATGTCTCCTTCAGTGCCGTGGCGGGGCTACCGGTTACCGGCGACGATTGCAGCAGCAGTATGCCCGTCGATAATCTGACCTACTGGTGGTGCCATGGCTCGCCGAACAAACTGCCGATCAACCGCGAATTGCCCTCAGCCGACCCAAGCTGGAGCAACTTGAACAGTGCGATTCGCTGGCGCACCAACAATCGCCCCTTGCTGGTGGTGCCGGTATATGCCGACTCATTGCGCTTCGAGGGCGGCACGCTGGTGCCGTACTCGCAGTTAGTGAACTTTGTCGCCGTCGAAATTCGCCGTTTTAACCGCTCGCAAGGGGTATTGACGATCCGCCATGATCCGAATTATGCGACATCGGGCGCAATGATTGGCGACGGCAGCGGGGTAGAAACCGGTGTCTGGGCCGTCAATCTTACCCGCTAACTACCCAGGAGATCACCATGCATCAGCTTTTCGCTCGGGCAAATGAAGCCTT
Source organism: Oscillochloris sp. (assembly GCA_012032775.1). Classification (GTDB taxonomy): domain Bacteria; phylum Chloroflexota; class Chloroflexia; order Chloroflexales; family Chloroflexaceae; genus JAAUQO01. The sequence goes on from JAAUQO010000082.1 coordinate 2,201, forward strand.
GCACCGCGATCTGGCCGGATACGCCGACGCACTGCGCCTGATTATCGCGGCACTGCCGGAGGCGCGCGAACTCGGCCTTCGCGCTGTCCGCGAAGCACGGTTGGTTCAGGCGATCCTCGCATTCGGCAATGGCAGCCAGGTGGCCGAACTTGGGCAGATCGCCTTTCACCTGACGAATCTTTGGGTACTGCGCGACAACACCCAGCCACGCACGTCGGGTTTCGACGAAGAATTGAATGAAACTTTCGCCGCCTGTGAACATGCCCGGCGCGGGATCGCTCTGCTCGGACATCGTGATGACGACGGCTTGAGCGCTGAGTTACGGCTCTGCTTTCAGAATATTTTGCGCTACCTGGAGGATCAATTACGGGTGCTTGAACAATGCCAGCAGCGGCTGCGGCCCTTTAGTTCCGGCCCCGAGCTAACCCGCAAACGGCTGAATCTGCTGGTTGCCGCTGCCGAAGCGCGCCTACCCGACAGCCCCAATCGCCAGATCGCCGTGCGAACCTACACCGAGGCTACTGCGCTCCTGCAAGAATGGGACGGCGGGCTGCCGCTCGACGGGCGCGGCGTGGCGGTATTGGAACGCTGTCTCGACATTATCAACCAGAGCAGTTCGATCTTCGGGGTGCTGACGATGCCGAGCTTTGCTGCGACTCAGATCGAAGCCTGAAGTTTCGGCAGGCCTGCACTCGTTGCGGGCATCAGGTATGATGGAGAGCGACGGCCAATCGCGCCGCCGCCGGAGGATGCCCATGCCTGATACCAGCCGTCATTCGTTCTTCAGCCGCCTGATCGCCCGTTGCTGGCACTTATGGGGCTTAGGCCTTTGTTATCAGGGCAACCGCAATGCCGATCGCAGCTACTTTCTGGCAGGTGTCTCGGCCTTCGATCGGGCAACACAACTCTGGCCCGGTTTCGCCGAGCCGTATTTTCAACGCGGCGTGATTCGCGGTCGCGAACTTGGTGATTATGCCGCCGCCATCCGTGATCTGAGCACTGCGCTCAACATCCGCCCCGAATGGCCCGAGCCGTATTTACAGCGCGGGCTGTTCCACCGCTTCCGGGGTCGCAACCAGGATGCCATCCACGATCTGCAGCACTACATCGATCTAGCCCCACCCGGCTATTGGCGCAACGAAGCCGAACAACAACTCGCGGCGATCGCCGCAGAATTGGATGAACAGTCGTAGAGCCGCAGTGTGCTGCGGCTCTACGGCGCTCGTCGGCTATAATTGATATGCGTTACGCGCTAAAATTTTTCGTGCTGCGGCAGAACCTGTTTTTTGTGTCGTGTTGGCGGCGCAGCCACAGCCACCACCATGAGACAAAAGAGGAGTATCCGATGGCCTATCATGCATGGTTTGCAGCTCAGGACAACCCCGACGAGCGTTATCCACTTACCGATGTCGTCTACTATAGCCGTTCCGGCGGCTTGCTTGAAGTGCAACACAACATGGATGCACTGCGCGAACGGAGTGCATCGGAGTGGAAGGATCTGTTCGAAAGCCGCTGGATGCGCACATCCTGGCCCTATGGCTCCGGTGTCTGGGGCAAAAAGGAGTGGATCTGCCCGATCGTCGATGACAAGAACATTGTGAGTATGTTCGAAGGCGGGACGAATCTGTTCTGGGCTGAACGATTCGGCCGCGAGATCGGGGTTGACGATCTCTGGATCAAGATGTGCGGCAATAGCCACACCGGCTCATTCAAAGATCTGGGCATGACGGTGCTGGTGAGTGTGGTGCGCCAGATGATCAGCGACGGCAAGCCGATCCGCGCGATCGCCTGTGCCTCCACGGGCGATACTTCGGCGGCGTTGGCGGCCTATGGCGCGGCCGCCGGCATCCCGACGATTGTCTTCTTGCCGAAGGGCAAGGTCAGCATCGCACAACTGGTGCAACCGGTGGCCCACGGCGCCCTGGTGCTCTCGCTGGATACCGATTTCGACGGATGTATGCGGATCGTGCGCGAGGTAACCGACAATCCCGATACGGGCATCTACCTGGCCAATTCGCTCAACTCGCTGCGCGTCGAAGGCCAGAAGACGGTTGGAATCGAGATTGTCCAGCAGTTTGATTGGGATGTGCCGGACTGGATTGTTATTCCGGGCGGCAATCTCGGCAATACCTTCGCACTCGGCAAGGGCCTGTTGATGCTGCATGAACTTGGTCTGATCACGAAATTACCGCGGATCATCTGCGCGCAGGCCGAGCATGCCAACCCGCTCTATCGGGCCTACAAAAACAATTGGCAGTATGAGTCGATTCAGGCCCGCAGCACGGCGGCAAGCGCGATTCAGATCGGCTCGCCGGTGAGCATTAACCGCGCAATCAGCATGTTGCAGCGCTTCGACGGGATCGTCGAGCAGGCCAACGAGCAAGAATTGGCCGATGCCGCCGCCCGCGCCGATCGTACCGGCGCTTACGCCTGCCCCCATACCGGCGTGGCCCTTGCCGCCTTGATCAAATTAATAGACCGGGGGGTTGTACGGAAGCAAGACCGCGTGGTGGTGATCTCGACCGCGCACGGCTTGAAATTCAGCCGGTTCAAGGTAGATTACCACGAGAACCAGTTGCGCGAAGTTGTCAGCAACCACGCCAATCCGCCGCTTGAGCTAGCGGCCGATGTCGATCAGGTGCGGCGGACGATCGAACAGCACATGATCGCGGTTACACCCAGCTAATTCTCGCCAGTTACAAAAAGGGCGGCACACGACACAAACGCGCCCAACCGTCGGTGCCGCTCTGCGCTTCCGATCCATGCATTCGCCCAGCGTTGCGATATGGGTTACCCGGCCTGGAAGAAGACCTTTGTGAGCATCAATCAGCGCCGGCCCGAACTGCTCGATCTGCTGTCAACCCTTGGAAACCCCGGCCATCAGTATTGCCGAGGGCGTTCTGCTTGCGCCGCTGGTCGGGAGATGTCGGAGTATGGAGCCGACACGCTGCCTCGCTACACCGGGAAAATCTCCTCGATCGGAATGAGGCGCATCGAACCGGTGGGGCAGCGGGCGACGCAGGCTTTGTCGGCGAACCCGGCGCAATGGTCGCATTTATCGGCGCGATGGGTGGGCTGCGCCGGCTGCAGCGGGATCACCTCACGGCGCAAACGTGCGCCGGCCCGCCGCAACAGATTACGCAGCGGATCCATGGTTCCATTCGCCGGCTGGCGCGGCACTGTTGCCACCGCATCATACGGACAGGCGGCCACACAATCGCCGCATCCGGTGCAGCGATCGGTGATCAGCAACACGCCGTCGTCGGTACGCTCGAATGCATCCTCCGGACATGCCTCGACACATTCGGCGCCGACACTGCATTGACGGCAGCCGTCTACCACATCGAATTGCTCGATCAGCGTGCCGTTCAGACTGATCCGCGATCGACCATGGCGCTGCGTACAGGCCTCCTCACAAATCCGGCACCCCGGCGGACAAAGGGCCGGCTGGCGCACCAGCAGATGGGGTGCCCGCAACACACCCCGGCTAACCGCCAATTCCAACTGGCGCGCCAGCACCGCATCGTCGTTAACCGCAGCGGTATTGCGAATACGCTGCTCGACCACCATCCGCAACTGGGCCTCAAGATCGGGGCGCTCCTCGATCAAGCGTTGGAAGGCCGCGCCGGGCAAAGCCAGAATATCGGTCGGCGTCAGCGCACGCACATTGGCCCGATGCGGTTGACTGGTGAGCAAGGCCATCTCGCCGAAGAAATCGCCCTCGCTCAAACCGGCGATCGGCTGGCTTCCCTGCTCAACCACCACCTGACCACTCTCGATCAGATACAGGGCATCGGCCGGCTCGCCCTGACGCATAATCACATGGCCGCGATCGATGTGCAACGGCTGAAGCTGGCCGGCCAGGGTTGCCCGTTCGAGCGGTGAAAGCCGGCCAAGCAGCGGCACCCGTGCAAGCGTACAATCAACCAGGCGCCGCTTATAAATCTGGCGCAGGCCGGTTGCAAGCAACGGCATACTCGACAGCGACTCACGGAAAGGCGCGAGCGGCACCTGCAATAACTGACAGTCGTTCTGGGCCAACGCACTCATACGCCGAAAATAATCGCCGAAGAGCGGCCCCTCGCCGAAGCAATCACCGGTGCCGAGCACACCCATCAGCACTTCGCGACCATTCTTGTCGCGCAGACGCAACTGTAATGCGCCGCGAATGACAAAAAGACGAAGCGCGATTCTCGCTGCTGGCCGAACACGGTATCGCCGGCCTGGAACGTCCGGAATACGCTGAGCTCAAGCAGATGGGTCAACTCGGTAGGCGGAATACCGCGCAGACAATCGAGTGTCCCAAGGCGAGCCAGACTCTCCTGGCGACGAGCACTAACCTGAGCGGCGCGGGCCTGAGCGGCTGAGCGCGAGGATATTTGTTTCTTTACCAACATATCCAATAGACAATTGACCCTCTCCCAGAGCTGGAAGAGGGTGTCGTAAACTCTTAGTCCGGTCGATCAGTACTGGTATTGTACCACACGGTCACATTGCGGCGGTATAATAGACCCAGGACTCAGTTCCTGAGTCATCATCGTACTCGCCGCTCGCCAAATAGGTTCTTTGCATGGCACTGCGCACCTTGACCGTTGATCTTGAGCGTGGGCACGCCCGCCAACAGCTACCGGCCGTTGTTGAGCGTGATTATCTTGGTGGCCGCGGCGCTATCGCCTGGCTGCTGTGGAACTATCTTCCGCCGGATACACCGCCATTGGCGCCGGAGAATCTCTTGATCTTCGCCGCCGGACCACTAGCCGGTACCGATAGCTTCGCAACCGGCGGCTTTATTGTCGGCACCCGTTCACCGCTTACCGGCGCGATCGGGTATGGTTGGGCGCAGGGTCATTGGGGCGCTGGGCTACGTTGCTCAGGTTACGATATCCTGATCATTCGCGGCGAAGCCCGCGAGTGGTGCTACTTACAAATCGACGGCGATCAGGTTCGTTTGCGCTCGGCAGCCCACTTGCTCGGCCGTGATACGGTCGAAACCGATGCGCGCATTCGGGCCGAACTCGGCGACGATTATCGAGTTGTTGCGCTGGGTGCCGCCGGCGAAGCGAATGTCGCCTATGCTTCGATCGTCGGCGAGGGTCGTTATATGGCCGAGCCGGCCGGCGCCGGCGCGATCATGGCCGGCAAGCGCCTGAAAGCGATCGCGGTTCGTGGTTCCACAACCCAACAAGTTGCTGATACGCGCAAATTCACTGCGGCACAAGAAGTAGTGCGCCGGCGCGTTGAAGCCAGCCCCACGGCGGGCGCCATCCGCGCCCAGGGTAGCCTGCCGTTGCTCGCCCGTGCGGCCGAATGGGGTGCGTTGACTTTGCAGAATGGTCGTAGCGGCGACAGTACCGACAGTCTGGCCGCCGCTCGGACAACCCTGGCGGCCCGACCGCGGATCTCGCGTGGTTGCGCCGGTTGCCCAATGCCATGCTATTTCGATAGCCAGCGCCGCCCCGGTGAGACGGCGCCGCTGCCCGATCTTGAGATCCTGGCGGGCTTTGGCGCACGCTGCGGGATCAGCAACCCCGACGCGCTGCTGGTTATCGCCGATCGCTGTTTGCGGCTTGGGCTCGACCCGGCCGCCGCCAGTGCCGCCGTGGCTTTCTTGATGGAATGCCAGGACGAAGGGCTGAATCAATCCGGCACCTTGCCCTGGGGCGACGACGAGGCGGTGCTGAGCGCGCTTGAACGGCTGGCGATGCGCCAGGAGAAGCGCGAAATGCTCTCGCTCGGCGTGGGCGAGATCGCCGATGTGTTCTGGGGCGGGGCTGCATTTGCGCCGCAGATTAAAGGTCTGGCGATGCCCGGCCTCGATCCGCGTGCCCTCACCGAGATCGCACTGGCCCTCGCAACCTCGCCGATCGGCGGTGATTATCGCTACGCAATGGCCTACGAAGAATTGATCGCCGAGCCGCCGCCCTGGTTGCCCGACGAACCCTCACATCCACTTGCCGTCAAGGGCAAAGTGCTGCGGCTGATCTGGCATGAACGTTTTGCCGCCGTGCTCGACGCCGCCGGCGCATGCCGTCGCCTTGGGTTGATGGGCTATCAGATCTCACCCGGTGAATTGCTGGCCATGATCAGTGGCGCCACCGGCATGGCGATCAGCGCCACCGATATGGTGCGCATCGGCGAGCGTATCATCACCCTTGAGCGGATGTTCGCCCATCGCTACGCCGATAACGGCGCCGTAGACGAGTTGCCAACCCGCTGGGCCGAAGAGCCGTTGGAAGAAGGCCGCGCCGCCGGGCATCTGCCGCCGCTGCGCGATTTGCGCGCCGAATATTATCGCCGCCACGGCTGGGATGCTTCCGGCGAACCGACAGCAGCACGATTGGCCGAGTTGGGGATTAAGGGGTGACGACGCGATCATACGGGCGAAGCAGTCGCCCACGATGTGTGCAGCTTGACGGATGATATAGGCGGCGACTGCTTCGCCCCTTCCAAGATACAAAACGTATGTCGATAAACCACACCACTGTGCAACGCATGGTGGTTAAACTTGGTACGAGTGTGCTGACCGCCGGTACCGACCGGCTCAACCGGCCCTACATGGTCGATCTGGCGCGCCAGGTGGCTAGCTTGCGCACAACCGGCACCCAGGTCTGTCTGGTAAGTTCGGGCGCCGTTGCCGCCGGCAAAGAGCGGCTGAATGTCGATCCGCAACAGCGCAGCAGCAACGCTGTGCCGCTCAAGCAGATGTTTGCCGCCGTCGGCCAGAGCCGTCTGATGCATCTGTACGAGCAACTCTTCGAATTGTACGGCCTGCAGGTTGCGCAGGCGCTGCTCACCCGCGACGATCTGCGCGATCGACGGCGCTATCTGAATGCCCGCAACACCCTCACGCTGTGCCTTGAGCGCGGGATCGTGCCGATCATCAATGAGAACGATGCGGTTGTCACCGCCGAGATCCGGGTCGGCGATAACGATAATCTTTCGGCGATGGTGGCAGGCCTGATCGATGCCGACTTGCTGATTGTTTTGACCGATATCGACGGCCTGTACACCGCCAACCCGCGCAGCGACCCCACCGCCCGCCTGATCACCGAAGTTCCACAAATCGACGATACAATCTGGGCGATGGCCGGCGGCGCCGGAAGTGCCCGCGGCACCGGCGGCATGCAGACGAAGATCCAGGCCGCCGATCTGGCTACCCGGGCCGGCACAAGTGTGGTGATCGCAGCCGGCAACACACCCGATGCGCTACTGCGGATTGCGCGCGGCGAAGCGATCGGCACCCGTTTTCAGAGCGCCGCCAGCAGGCTCGAGTCGCGCAAGCGCTGGATTCTGGCCGAAACCGCTCGCCTGAGCCGGATCGTCGTGGATGCGGGCGCCGTACGGGCATTGGTGAATCAGGGCCGTAGCCTGCTGCCCGCCGGAATTGTTGCGGTCGAAGGTGAGTTCGATCGCGGCCAGACCATTCGAATCTATGATCAGTCCGGTCGTGAGATCGCCCGCGGCCTGACCCAGTATCGCTCCACCGATGTTCGTGCTATCTGTGGCCTGCGCTCAACCCAGATCAGCGAAACTCTGGGCTACGACTATGGCCCCGAAGTGGTTCATCGCGACGATATGGTGGTTCTTAGTTAGGTACGCGGTCGCCTTGGCAGGCGGCCCGCGTAATCTCGTTTTGCCTCCGGCAGGGCCGAAAACTTTATTTCCCGTGTGGCGGCGAAGCCGTCGCCGCCGCAGACGTGATCGTTTTGTGCCGCGCCGACGACGGCTGAAGCCGCCACTTTTCGTGGTGATTGAGTAGCTTCGCTGCCCAGGCACCATCACAATGAGGAATGATGCAGATTGAGATTCGACCGATCGCCACGCTGGCGGAATACGATCAATGTGTCGCATTGCAGCGGACGGTCTGGGGGGATTTCGGCGTGGTGCCGGAGCATATGCTGCTGATTGCGCAGCGCAGCGGCGGCCAGGTGATCGGCGCCTTCGATCATAGTGCGCCCGACACACCGCTGGTCGGCTTTGTCTTTGGAATTCTCGGGCGCACGGCCGCCGGCGATACCAAGCACGCCTCGCACATGGCCGCCGTGATGCCGGGTTATCGCGACGGGCGAATCGGCGAACGGCTGAAGTGGGCGCAGCGCGAACGGGTGCTGGCTCAGGGCATTAACCTGATCACCTGGACCTTTGATCCATTGATCAGTCGCAACGCCAACCTGAATCTGCGCAAGCTCGGCGCGGTCTGCAACACCTACATCGAGAATATCTACGGCCCCGATCCGGTGCCCGACGACGACCTGCCCTCGGATCGCTTTCAGCTCGATTGGTGGCTGGATTCGCCGGATGTGACGGCGCGCGCCGCCGGAGATCCGCCCGCACCGGGCAGCGGGCTTGCCGGCGGCGCCGCTGCTCAACCCCGATCCGCGCGCGCCCCATGGCGAACTTGTCGGCCCGAACTTGCGCCTCCAGATCCCGGCCGATATCGATAACCTGCGAACTGAGGATTTCGCCACCGCCCGCGATTGGCGCTACCGATTGCGTGCCGCCGCCCAGGCTGCCTTCGCCGCCGGTTATACCGTCGTCGATTACCAGCGCCGGGGCGAGCGCGGCGATTACCTGCTGGCGCAGCCCTAACTCGTAGGTGCTGATGGCCGACATGCCGCCATCAGCGCCCGCAACCCATTAGTCGTCCCCCGGCTCGCCGGCCATCAGCACCGCCACCGGCTGCATGCGGGCCACCTTCGCCAGCAGACCGGCCGATTCTTGCAACGAAATCACCCGCTCGATGTCTTTGTAGGCGAACGGCGACTCGTCGGCGGCAACGCCCTCGATCATGACGTTTTTCTGGGCCAGAAAGCGCCGCACATCGCTCATGCTGATCGTATTTTTGGCCCAGGTGCGCGAACCACGCCGCCCGGCGCCATGGGAACTGCTCATCAGCGAGTCGGGGTTGCCTTTGCCCACCACAACATATGAGTTGGTAGCCATGCTGCCGGGGATGATCCCCAACTCACCGGCGTTGGCCGGTGTCGCGCCTTTGCGATGCACCACCAGATCACCCTCGCGCCAGGCGAAGTTATGGTGATTTTCCAGTTGCGCCGCCACCGGCAGCTTGCTGCGTCGCACAAACAGATCGTGGATGACATGGTGATTGGCGCTTGCAAATGCGCCGCACAACTCCATCGCCGTCCAATATTCCTGCCCCGCCTCGCTATCCAGGTCGAGCCATTCATAATAGCGCGGCACATCGGCGATCCGTTTCGTCTCCTGGGCTGCGACCCGCATGTAATGGTTCGCCACCGCAAACCCGACCCCACGCGAGCCGCTGTGGGTGAGCAAGCCGGCAAACTGCTTCGGCGCGCCGGGAATCAGTTCCTGCAATGTCTCACCAACCACCAGTTCGGCGAAATGATTGCCGCTACCGGAGGTGCCGAGTTGGGCGGTAGCCTTCTGGCGCAAGCCGCGCAACTGACTGGTCGTCGTCCAACGTGGATCGTCCAGCACATCATGATCGGCGGCGTAGGGTCGATTGGCCCCGGCGCCAAAAGTAGTGACGCGCTTGAGCACGCCGAACAACTCCTCGCGCCGGCGCATCAATTCAGCGGGTGGAATGTCGAAAATTGTCAGCATCATGCGGCAGGCGATATCCACGCCGACCATCGCAGGCGCGACGGCACGGTAGGCGCGGAACACACCACCGATCGGCAAAGCATAACCCTGGTGCGCGTCGGGAAGAAGTGCGCCGCGATCGGCGATCGGCAGGCGCAACGCCAATTGAAGCTGCGCATAGGCGCCCGGCTCAATATCGAAATCGTCGGCATGCGCATGTTTGTCGCCGACCGAGCCGAAGACAGTGGCCGGAGCCGGTTCTTCGCGCAGCTTGAGTAGGCGGGCCGGTTCGCCGAACTCAGCCGTAATTGCGGCCACGATCCCCTCGGCATCGTAGCCGGATTTCTTCAGCAGCGCAGCTCGGCGCGCGATCTCGGTATATCGCTTGTCGCCCTTCCAGGGCACAATCAACTCATGCGGTTTCATCGGCGGCTCCCATAATTGATCCAACGGCCTGAAGCCATTGTAGCAAGTGCCGCCCGCTGCCGCGATCAGACCATAGCCGGACGTGCGGCCGGTTGCGGACGTTCGCGCCGCAACAGCACCACAATCGTCACCAGATACACAGCAACAATGATCGCCGGGATCACGGTGAAGCGCGCATCGGGAACGATGTACCATGCCGCACATACCAGCAAGGTGCGCGCCACGCTGTGAAATACACCGCTCCAATGCCGAATCATCCCGGAGAACGGCAACCACATCAATCCGGTCAAAATCCCGACACTCAGCGGCAGCGATGTCGGTTCGATCACAAAGAACGGAATCGCGATTGCGAAAGGCGCAGGCATAATGCCCGCGCCCCGATCAAAAGCATTATTCTGCTTTCTGCATTGATCTACGCACTCACCATCGGCATCTTGCGGATGTAACGCTGGTCGGTTGCCTGGGTCAGCAGAAAATCGGCCAGATCGGCGCGAGTAATGCGCGGGCTGGTATTCACACCTACCCAACCAACGCGGTAATTCCCGGCGCGCGGCCCATCGGTGAGCATCGGGCCACGGACGATCACCCAATCCAGATCCGACGATTGGATCAACTCGGCGTGGGCGATCGCGTCACGCAGCACATCGCCGGCCATTGTCTTCAGGGCAAAGCGGATCACATGATCGAACAGCTTCGGCTGATCTTGCGGCGCCCGCACCCCGGCGCCGGTTAAACTCACCAGACGACGCACATTGTGCCGACGCATCGCCGCAATAATGTTGCGCGTGGCAACGGCTTGCAGATCGGCGGGCGAATGTTTCACATGGCCGATCACGCTGATCACCGCTTCGCTGCCGGCAATCGCCTGATCGACCGCCTGAGGATCGGAGATATCGCCCTGCACAACTTGTAAGCGCTCGTGCTGAATCGGCAGTTTAGCCGGGTCGCGAACCAATCCGACGATTTGATGGCCCTGGGCCAGTGCTTGCTCGATTAACGGCCGACCGGTGCGCCCGCTGGCGCCGAATACGCTGATCTGCATTGGTGCTTCTCCTGATTTTATATAGACCGATATGTATACAGAAGCGCTGTTAAGAGTATTTGTGGTGTGATGCGGCGCAGGTTCGCTGCGCCGCATCACACCACAGAATGCTTACGGGCCGGCGGCCCGAAACGCCGTCAACACATTCTAGGGCAATGATTGGCGTAGATGGTGGGCAAGTTGATCGGCCACGCGCCGCAATGGATCGCCGCTGTGATAGGTACGGCTCAAGATAATGCCGCCCTCAATCGTGGCGGTGATAAACGTCGCCAGATCCGCCGCCTGTGTATCGCTGGCCCCGGCAACTCGCATCGCCTCGGCAAACGCAACCTCGATCTGCTGAAATGCGTCCCGACAGGCCAGATTCAAACGCTGATTGGTGGTAGCCGTCTCCATTGCCACAGCGGTAAGCGGCCCGCCGGCCCGATAGCCGGAACGCTCAACCTGATCGGCGATGAAGCGCAGAAACCCGGCCAATGCCTCGGCGACATCATCTCGCTCCATCAATGAACTGCGAATACGCCCGGCGGTGAGCGTAGCGGTACGAGCGATCGCCTCGGCTGCCAGTTCTACCTTCCCCTCGGGAAAATAGTAGTACAGCGACCCCTTCGGCGCACCGCTCTGCTTCAAGATCTGGTTTAAGCCGGTGCCGTGATACCCCTGTTCCTCCAGTAGATCGCAGGTTGTGGCGATAATTTGTTCACGTGCATTCGACATCGGCGTCTCCCATCTACGGCATTCCTGTGCCGTCCATCTCGATTATATAGACTGGTCTAATACTTGTCAAGGGAGATCTTCGGATTGGAGATGGTGTTTTCGACTTAGCCGAAAGCACCATCTCCGCTCGATCATCCATAAAGCTCGCCGAACTTGGCGCCGAGATAAGCAAGATACGGTTTCGCGTCGAGGTCGCCGCCGGTAATCCGCTGCAAAAGTTCACGCGGCGTGAATTTGCGGCCGTGGGCGTGTAGATTGGCGCGCAACCAATGCAGCAAGCCGCCATATTCGCCACCGGCTAACTCATCGCTCAGTCCCGCCTGCTGTTGTTGCGCCGCGCCGTACAACTGCGCCGAGATCACGTTGCCGAGCGTGTAGGTTGGGAAGTAACCGATCATCCCGCCCGACCAGTGGATGTCCTGGAGCACACCGACTGCATCATCGGGCGGCGTCAGGCCAAGGTATGCCTGCATTTTGGCGTTCCATGCCGCCGGCAGATCGACCGGATCGAGTGCCCCTTCGAGCAGCGCAAGTTCAAGCTCGAAGCGCACCATAATATGTGCGTTGTAGGTCAACTCGTCGGCCTCGACGCGGATAAGCGACGGCTGCGCGCGATTGACGGCCCGGTAAAATCCCTCGGAATCAACATCGTTCAACTGCGGAAAGCGCGCCTGCAAGGTCGGCAAGAAACGGCGCCAGAATGGTCGCGAGCGCCCGACCAGATTTTCCCACATCCGCGACTGGCTTTCGTGGATACCGAGCGAGGCCCCGCGTGCAAGCGGCGTACGGGCAAACTGCACCGGCACACCCTGTTCATAGAGTGCGTGGCCCATCTCGTGCAAGCTGCCGAACAGACACATATTCAACTCGTTGCGCGTCACGCGGGTGGTGATGCGAACATCGGTTGGCGCAAAGTTGATACAGAAGGGATGCGGCGCCAGATCCTGGCGCCCACGATTGAAATCGTAGCCCAACTCGGCGATGATCTGCTCGCTGACCTGAAGTTGCACTTGCTCGTCGTATCCGCGATGGAGCGGTTCGTCATTTACGGCGCCGGCATTGGCCTGTGCGGCGGCAATCAGTGGGCGCAGCCCGTCACGCAACTCCGCAAAGAGCGTCCGCACCTCGGCGGTGCGCAATTCCGGCTCATAGGCATCAAGCAGCGCGTCATAGGGATGCTCGCTATAGCCCAGGTATTCGGCCTGTTGGCGAGTCAACGCGATGATCTTCGTGAGCACGGGCAAAAAGCGCCCAAAGTCGGCTTGCTTGCGCGCCTCGATCCAATCCTGGCGAGCCTGCGCGCGTGTGCGCGTGAAATCAGCCACAAACGCACTCGGCAGCTTCCGCAAGCGCTCGAAATCGCGACGCGCCACTCGCAGCAGCGCGGCATCATCGGAATCGGTCGGCAAGCCGCTCACCGCATCGGAAGCCGCTTCAATCAGGGCGCCGGTCGCATCGGCAGTGAACACTTCGTGACTCATCCGACTGAGCGTCGCCAACTGCTCGGCCCGCGCACCGGCGCCGCCCGGCGGCATATACGTCTGCTGATCCCAACTCAGCAGAGCGGCAGCGGCCCCTAGATCACTCACAGTCGCCAATCGTTCGCGTAGCTGCATGGCCGGATCGCTCATGGGTAAGCTCCCCTATGATTTGTAAGGGCGAACAGTCGCCCGGATCCATCAAACACCATTGTATTGATTGTCGGGCGAATACTTCGCCCTGCATATCACTGGATCTTACCCGATCACCCTGTCACCATGCCGTTCCCGCACCCAGGTACGGATCGCATCGGCAACCGCCAGGGGAGCTTCGAGCGGCACCATATGACCGCCCGCAATCTCCACCATTTCGGCATACGGCAGGCGCTTACGCAGCGTGCGCCAGGTATCGTCGATGATCAAGTCGGAATGGGTGCCGCGAATCAGCAAGAGCGGCAGATGAAGTTTCTTCAGCCCATCCCAGACATCAAGCGGCTGATCTGCGAAGATCGCCGCCTCCCATGCTTTCGGCCAGGCGAGTTTGACTCCATCGCCATCGCTCGTCAGACCATACTGGACATAGGCGTCCAGCGCATCGGGATGCAGGGCGGCGAATACACCACGCCCCGTAAAGCGTTGGCGCGCCTCTTCACGACCGGCAAAACGATCGCGGCGGCGTGTTGCGCCCTGTACCAGCGGATGGCGATAGATCTGGCCACTGCGTTTCGCCAGCCAGATCAGCGGCAACAGGCGGCGCGGCATAATCACCGGGTCGATCAGCACAAGGCCTTTAAACAGATTCGGGCGACGCAGCGCGGCATACAAGGTCAGGATACCGCCGAGCGAATGACCGCCGCCGATCATCGGCGTTGCGGCAACCGCCTGCAGATCGGCCAGCAGATCAGCCGCCAGATCATGCCAGGAGTGCATGGCAGCAGGATCGCTTAGGGGGCGCAGCGGACGCGGGCGATACCCAATAGTATGAAGGTCGGGCGCAAGGGCGGCGGCGAGCGGTCGATAACATTCGGGCGGGAAACCATTCGCCGGCGCAAAGTGAATGGTTGCACCGGCGCCACCGAGATCGATATAGGGATTCATACGTGTTACGCGCAGAGGGGCCGAGCATGCTCGGCCCCTCTGCGGCATCTAAAACTACGAACTACCCACGATCGCCATCCTCGCGCCGCCGCGGTCGGGGCCGATCGCCACGCGGCGGGCCATTGCGATCACCGCCGCGATCACCGCCGCGATCACCACGCGGCGGGCCGCTGCGATCACCACGATCACCACGACCACGGGGCGCAGCGCCGGCAGCTTTACGATCCTCGGCGCTTTCGCCTGTGAGCACCGCCCGCCGGCTCAGGCTGATCTTGCCGCTTGACGGATCAACATCGATCACCATTACATTGATCTCGTCGCCGAGTTGGAGCACATCCTCGACATTCTCAACCCGCTGCTCGGCCAACTCGCTCACATGAACCATGCCGTCTTTACCCGGCAAAATATTCACGAATGCACCGAACGGCTTGATACTAACCACCTTGCCCAGGAAAATGTCGCCGATCTTGGCCTCACGAGTGAGCGCCTCGACCATCGATACCGCCTTCTTGGCGGCCTCGCCGTCGCTGGTCGCAATAAAGACGCGGCCATCATCCTCGACATCGATCGAGGCGCCGGTCGTCTCGGTAATACTGCGGATCGTCTTGCCGCCGGGGCCAATCAAGGCGCCGATCTTTTCAACCGGGATCTGCACCGTGATAATGCGCGGCGCAAACGGCGAAAGCTCGTCACGCGGCGTGTCGATCACCTCGGTCATCTTGTTGAGGATGAACAAACGACCCTGCCGCGCCTGCTCGAAGGCCTGACGCATAATGTCGTAGGTGATCCCGGTCGTCTTGATATCCATCTGCAAACCGGTGACGCCCTCGCTGGTTCCGGCGACCTTAAAGTCCATATCGCCGAGTGCGTCCTCAAGGCCTTGAATATCGGTGAGCACCTTCCAGCGTCCGTCGGGATCGCTGATCAAACCCATCGCCACACCGGCAACCGGCCGCTTGATCGGAACACCGGCATCCATCATACTCAGCGTCGAACCACAGACCGACGCCATCGACGACGAACCATTCGAGCTCAGCGTCTCGGAGACGAGGCGGATGGTGTAGGGGAACTCAGCCTCGCTGGGCAGCACCGCATATAGGG
Organism: Oscillochloris sp.; assembly: GCA_012032775.1. GTDB lineage: Bacteria > Chloroflexota > Chloroflexia > Chloroflexales > Chloroflexaceae > JAAUQO01. The sequence continues at coordinate 17,627 of JAAUQO010000082.1, forward strand.
CGCGCTCGGCGAGCATACCGTGGCCGATATCGCGGCGGCGGGGCGAGCCCATCCGCTTGGCCTCGCCGGTGCTGAATGGCGGGAAATTGTAATGGTGGATGTAACGCTTAGTCGTCTCGATACCGAGATCATCAAGGCGCTGCTCATCTCCGGGCGGGCCAAGTGTGGCGATCGTGAGCACCTGTGTCTGGCCGCGCGTGAACAGGCCCGAGCCGTGGACTCGCGGGATCACGCCGACATCGACACTGATCTGACGGATCTCGTCGAGGGCGCGACCATCGACGCGAATCCCTTCGTCGAGGATGGCATCGCGCACCTCAGCCTTGAGCAAGCTTTCGAAGACTTTGGCGACTTCCTTGGTGCGGTGGGCAACCTCTTCTTCCGGCTCATCTTTGGTGAAGTAGGTGATCACCTCAGCCTTCAAGTTCTGGGTGTCCTGGTCGCGCTGCTGCTTAATCGGGCTACGAGTGGCTTCACGCAGGCGGCTGCCCATCCACTCCTTGACCGAATCTTCAAGTGAGTTATCGGCAACCGGCGACGCGAAGGGGCGCTTCTCGCGGCCGCAAAGCCGTACCAACTCTTCTTGCAGCTCACAGAGTCGCTTACACACGGCGTGACCTTCGATCACACCCTGCAACATCTCATCTTCAGTCAATTCATAGGCGCCGGCTTCAACCATCAGCACCGCATCTTTGGTGCCGGCCACAATCAGATCCAGCCGACTCTGCTCCATGTCCGACATGGGCGGGTTGGCGACGATTTCATCGTCCAGCATCGCCATCTGCACTGCGCCAACCGGCCCCGAGAACGGAATATCGCTGATGGCGAGCGCAGCCGAGGCGCCGATGATCGCCAGCGGCCCGGGATCATTCACCATATCCATCGAGAAGGTGGTAATAATCACCTGAACTTCGTTGCGATAGCCTTTCGGGAACAGCGGACGAAGCGGGCGATCGGTTAGCCGCGAGATGAGGATGGCGGTGGTAGTGGGGCGACCTTCACGCTTGAAGAAGTTACCGGGGATCTTCCCGGCGGAGTACATTCGCTCTTCGTAATCGACCGTAAGCGGGAAAAAATCAATGCCTTCACGGGCTTCCTTTGCACCGACGACCGTCGCCAGCAATACCGTATCGCCATAGCGCACCGTCACCGCGCCGTCGGCCTGCTCCGCGAACCGTCCAACCTCCAGTGTAAGTGTACGCCCGGCGATCTCGGCACTGACGCTGTGAATTGTTCTTTCAGTCATACTTATCCTTATTCCTCCGGCAGATCGGCTTTCGACCTGCATATCGGGCATCGGCCCTACTCTTCGACGGGCCACAGCCGGGGAGGAGGGGTTCGGCACTGGAGCCTGGCCAGATCAAGCGACCTGGACACGCTCCAATCCCGAACATTCACTCACCGGCTAAACAGCACAAGAGCACCAGCGAGAAACCTCGCAGGTGCTCTTAACGCATACTGATACAACAAACCATTGACATCAAATTTAGCGGCGTAGACCGAGGCGCTCGATCAGCTTGCGATAGCGCTCCTTATCCTTGCTCGCCACGTAGTTGAGCAGCCGCCGCCGCCGTCCGACCAGCTTCAGCAGGCCACGACGGGAGTGATGATCATGGTTATGCACGCGCAGGTGATCGATCAACTGGTTGATCCGCTCGGTCAGCAATGCAACCTGTACTTCGGGCGAACCAGTATCGTTACTATGCACCTGATAATCGGTAATAACCGATGTTTTCTCTTCTTTTTCGAGCGCCACGGAGAACCTCCTCGATAATCGCGCACGGGCAGGCGCAGCCCGGCGTTCTGTTTGATAAACGGCAGTATTATAGCACAACTCATCATGATCCGCCAAAATCGGTCGCTCGAGTAACTGTTCACACTTGGGGTAAAGGAATCTTAGGATGCAGCCGCTTGGCTGAGCCGCCGGTAGCATTCGTCGAAGGGGTTGAGGCCGCGCGCTTGCCAGGTCTCGAACAGACTGGCCAGCGCCATGCGGGTCTTGGTACCCTCGGGACTGCGCGAGCCGCCGCTGATCTTGCGGATCACCACCAGCGGACGAATGCTGCGCTCCGCCAGATTGTTGTCCGCGCTCAACCCCGCCACCAGCACAAACTGGAACAACTCGTCTTCGTGGCGCAACAATCGCTTGGCCAGCGCCTGGCAGGCATGCTTCTTGGCACGGGCAAACTGCAACCCCAGCGCGTGGGCGCGCGCTGTTAGCGCCACGTACTGCTGCTCACGGGCCTCGTTCGTCGGCTGGGGGTCTGCTTTTTTCAGCCAGTCCTGGGCCTCATCGTAGAGCGCCCGCACCGCCGTGGCCCACGCGAGCACCTCCGCATCGCGGGCATGGGCCTCCTTCAGCGCATGCAGATCACGCAGCAGATGCACCCAGCAGCGCTGATGCTTGCCGGCAGAGCCGTTGTAGCCGCAATAGAAGTCGCTCACCAGGTGGCCCTTGAACTGCCCACCCAGGATGCGCCGAACCCCATGCTGGCCGCGGCTCGCGTCATATTCATAGTAGCGCACGGCGTCCTCGCCAGGGGTGCTGAAGGCCCAGAGGTAGCCGTTCTGGCCGTTTTCCCGCCACCCCGTCTCGTCGCCGTGCAGGATGGGACTGGCGCGCGCCTGCTGTTTGAGCGCAGCGACGTCACCTTGGAGCGTGCGGCGCACCTGATGCAGCAGTTCGACGATTTCGCCCGTGCTGATGGTCAACTGGTGCAGCGTGCGCAGGTAGGCTTGGATGCGTCGCACCGGCACGCGCAGCACCAGCGACAAGAAGGCAATCAGGCTGGCAACCCGCACGCCGATGCGGCCCTGACCGAAGACCTGCCCGGTCAGGTCGAGCGTGGGGCTGTGCCAGCGCTGACAGCTAGGACAGAACCGCTTGATGACCTGATGCTCGATAACCTCGACCGGCTGCGGTGGGGGCAGGTCGATCACCTGACGGCGATAGTCCATGCTCGTGCCACGCAGGGGGTAGTGGCAGTCGGGGCACTGAGCGAGCGCGTGCGACTCGGTGCGGGTGGGGGGTTCACAGCGCCGCCCACGATTGTGCTCGGCAGCCCGTTTTTTGCGCGGGCGCTTAGGCTCATCGGGTTTGGGGCGATTGGTCTTGACGAAGGGCGGTGGGTCGTGCCGCTGCTGTTCGAGTTCAGCGATGCGCGCGAGGGCCGCAGCAAGTTGCTGCTCCAGCGCCGCGACCTGTGCGGCGAGGGCAGCATTCTCAGTGCGGAGTTGGGCAAGCTCGTCATGCAGCGTCATGGCGCTGAGTATACCAGACCACTAGGAGAAGTGTGAACACTTACCGACAAGGAGCCACCTCATGAAACTCACGATCAACCAGGACACGTTCAAGGCCGGTATCAACATCGTCGAAAACGCTGTCGCCGCGAAAAGCGCCATGCCGATCCTCGCGCACATCCTGCTGGTTGCCCGCAACGGCATCCTCAAACTTGCCGGTACAAACCTGGAGGTGGGGATCACCCATTGGATGCAGGCAGAGGTTACGGATGAAGGTGCGGTTACGCTCCCGGCCAAGTTGCTGAGCGATGTGGTCGGCAACCTGCCGAACGCGCCGGTGACGCTCACGCTGAACTCCGTCACGCAGACGGTGATGATCGCGTGCGGCGATTTCAAAACCAACATCAAGGGCTTCGAGGCCGAGGAGTACCCGCCCATTCCGACCGCAGAAAATCGGGGGGATGCGCTGACCTTCTCGGCCCCGGAGATGGCTGCGGCGATCCGCCAGGTCGCCTTTGCCGCTGGGTCGGATGACTCGCGCCCGGTGCTGACCGGCGTGCTGTTCCGTATCACGCAGGGCAACCTCACCCTCGCCGCTGCTGACGGCTTCCGTTTGGCGACCTACACCTTCCCGTTGGGCGAACCGACTCGCACGGTGGCGGATCTCGTCATCCCGGCCCGCTGTGTCCGCGAGGTCGGAACCATCGCGGCGGCGACCGAGGGCCGCATCGGCATGGTCTGTTCGCCTGGGATGAGCCAGGTGATCTTCTTCACCGAACACACCGAGGTCGTGTCGCGCCTGATCGACGGGAAGTTCCCCGATTTTGAACGCATCATTCCGCAGCAGCACAGCACCCGTTGCGAGATCAACACTGCTGCGCTCAGCAAGGCGGTCAAGTTGGCGTCCTACTTCACCGACCAGGCGATCCGGTTGGAGATGGCCCCGGCCACCATGGGCGGGCGCATCACGGTGAGCGCGAATGCGTCGGAGGTTGGTGACAACACTGGTGCCATCGACAGCAGCATCGCCGGCGATCCGGGGCTGATTGCCCTGAACGCCAAGTATGTCGCGGAGGTGCTGGGTGCGGTTGGCACCAAGCAGGTCGTGATTGAAACCCGGAGTGCGCAGAGCCCGGCGGTTATTCGCCCGCTGGGCGAAGGTGCGAAAGGGCTGCACGTCATTATGCCGATGGGCATCCGCTAATTTCGTGTCGTTTTGTATCCGCAGCTTGTACGCCGCCCGGCCAGGAACCGGGCGGCGCTCATACCTACCATGCATTGCAACACCCACCCGACCACTCGTGCCGAACGTCGTGCCTGCCGCGAGGAGGCCCGCCTGCGCCTCGGCCCCATCGCCATGCTGAAGCCGCGACAACCGGAGCCGATCAACCACCGGCAGCAGCGCCAGATCACGAAGCGCATGCTGGCGGCTGAGACACGCCGCGCCATCGCGTAACGAACCTTCTTCCTCTTTCCCCAACCTGGGCCATGCCATTCGGCTGCGCCCAGGTTGGGTGCGGCTGATTTGCATGGCCTGGGCTGGCAACTATCAATAGGAGCCACCACCATGTTTATTCGTGAAATCAGCCATGCCGATCAGCCGCAGTACCGTTTCGAGAAGCACGGCAGCACCGCCTTGAGTGATGCCGAGTTGCTCGCACTCCTCCTACGCCGAGGCAAGGGCGAGGAAAACACCCTGCAACTCGCCCATCGCTTGCTCAACACCCACGGCGGTTGGGCCGGCCTGCTGCGCGTGGATAACGCCACGCTCCATCAGGAGATCGGGGAATCGAAGGCGACCGTGATCAAGGTTGCGTTGGACGTTGCCCGACGCTTATTGGTCGCCGGCGTGGAGGATCGGACACAGATCAAATCCCCTGCGGATGTGGCCGCGCTACTGATGGTCGAAATGGGCCATCTGGATCAGGAGCATCTGCGTACGGTGCTGCTCGACACCAAAAACCGGGTCATTGCCATCCACACCGTTTACATTGGGTCGGTGAATAGTGCCAGCGTGCGCGTCGGGGAAATATATAAAGATACTGCTGGCGAACTCGGCCTGCTGTCACCTCCCGCCACGTCGATGGAATACGTTTTCGCCTTCCGCCAGGATGGACTGCCCTTCTTTCTGGGTTGAATTCTCACCATAGCAGTTGTTTTCTTGCTGTTTTCTGCTCATTATCCTATCTTTTGCTCGTCGTTCGCTGTCGTTTGCTGTTTTGCGGACACGAGCGCTAAACCTGGCCGTTGAGGTCGGTGGCGAAGGCCGGCGCGCCAGGCGGCACTGCGCCGCAAGTTGACCGCCACACCTACAAAGAGCGCACGCAGGTGGTTTTTCTCCTGCCCCACGTAGCGGCAACGCCGGATACCCTGTCCTCGCACGAGCGCCGACAAGCATCCTTCGACCGGGGCGCGATGCTTACCGTAGGCTGCTTTAAACTCGTCGGTCTTCACGCGCTCGCGAGCCTGTTGGAGGCGCGTGTAGGTTTGGCGAACCACCAGGTAGCGCCGCTCCTGCTTTTTACCGGTGATGCAGCGAGCGCGTAACGGACACGGCTCGCAGTGTTGCTTCTGGAACGTGAAGGTAATGCCGTAATCCCCGTTGTCCTGATGACCCTGGAACATCTTCGGCGTCCCGCGATGACCCGCCGGGCAGATCGCCTGCTCGCGCTCAACGTCAATCTGGAAATCTGCGTGGGTGAAACCGCCCTCCATCCGCGACTGCGGCGAGGACGCTTTCGGCGCCGGCCCGACCAGATCCTCGTCGCGCTCATCGGCGGCTACTAGGGTTGGTCCACACACATAGCCCTGATCCACGTAACGCGTGCTGGTGCAACCTCCCGCGCTCCTGTCAATAAACTTCATCATCATTATCGGAGTTAAACCGGATAGCTACAAGCCCTTTCGTCCGCTTCCCCGAGGGGGTGCTTTGTCCAGGCTGCCGAAGAGGAAGATTGCGGCCTCACGGACATTACACCAAGTACCACCGTGAACGGCTCATCGATATCATCCGCGGGCTCTGCAATTTCTGCGGGATCACCCATGCTTTCATCCCTTCCTTTTCCCTACCCGGTAGTTCCCATGACGCAGACGAAGTGGCAGGGTACCTTGCCGCACGTGCGAGGGGACTCACCCGGCGGGTTGCCGGAGCGCTGATCCTCGCCGCCGGCCGCGAGAGTCGTGTACTGAAGCGGATCGAGCGGAGTTTCGAGCGCTGCATGCGGAACTGGACGGCGATATTCCAGATGACATACCCACGAAGCACGCGTACGTTGCGCTCGCCAAGGCGGTCGGTGCGGTTGCAGGGACGGAAAAGGTGACGAACGTTCTGCTCGCTGCCAACCGGTATGCCCTGGAACGGGGCATGAACGCGGTCTTCGCCTCCCGCGCTTCCATCCTCCTGTTCCGATCCCGGAACCCGATCTGGAGAATTCCACATAACCCGGCCTCTCCCCGGATTCCCGCAGTGATGCCAGACTCATCCTGACACCGATTTCAGGGGGGTGGGGCATGGCAACTTACGAATTGACTGGAAGGCAGAAGGCAATCACGGATTTCCGCTTCGGCATCATTGCCGATCTGGTCTACAGCAACGCCCGGGGAAAGGATCTGGCGGTCCTTATCGAGGCCAAGGCTGCAAGAACCTACGAGATTCCCTTCTCGCGCAAGACGAGGATTACCTCTTCCTGCATACGC
>JAAUQO010000083.1 GCA_012032775.1 Oscillochloris sp.
CGCCTCGGTCGGCGCGGGGGCGGTAGTCGCCTCAGGCGCGGGGGCGGCAGTCGGCGGGGCAGCCGGTTGGCCACCGCAAGCAGCCAAAACCATGGCCAGTGTTGCGATCAAGCTGAACGAAGTCAGCGTGCGCTTCATAAACATCGTTGTCAATTCCTTTCGAGCGTCGTTGGCCTGTTTATGCCCGTAGCAACGGGCGACGGAGAATCTGTACGAACGAAATCCTACACTTCATGTTTCTACATCCTCAGGCCGATAGCGCAGATCTGGTTCGGCCCATGCCGCACCTCTATGCCACCGTTCCTGATTCATCCATCACCTCCTTTCGGGGCGGTGCCGTGGTAGCGCGCACCACCAGCCTGGTTGGAATCACAACCGGCGAGGCAAGCGGAGCGCCGTCGAGGATCGCAAATACCGCCTCGGCGGCTGCAACACCAAGCTGATAGCCCGGCTGACGCACTGTGGTGAGTGCGGGTGTCAGCAGTGTCGCCAGCGAAATATCGTCGAACCCAACCACCGAGAGCTCGGCGGGAATGCTCAGGCCGAGCTGCTGGGCCGCCCGCAATGCGCCGAAGGCCATGCGATCGTTCAGGGCAAAGATCGCACTTGGCGGCTCGGGCAACGCCAGTAACTGCAACGCCGCCCGCTCGCCGCTCTCAGGCGAGAAATCACCCACGCCAAGCAATGGATCAGCGAGATCGAGTCCGTTGGCCCGGAGCGTATCGCGCACGCCACGCAGACGCTCATCGAGCGCCGATGGTCGCGGCGCACTGCTGATCACCCCGATCCGGCGGTGGCCAAGTTCCAGCAAATGTCCGGTTACCATACATGCGCCGCCGTAGTCGTCGGCGTGAATGGCGGGCGCGGCGCAGTCATTCGCATAGCCGATCACCGCCCAGGGCTTCTCAACCCCGGCCGGAGCGGTTTCCGGCCGCACATCGAGGGTTTCGACCACCACCGCACCGTCGGTGACATCGCTTGAGAGCAAGCGCGCCATGGGGTTTGCGGCCTCGCCGCCGGTACGCACCGTCGAGAGCAACAGGCTATAGCCGTGCTCATCGGCAACCGACTCGATCCCGCGCATGATCTCAAGCAGATGTGGGTCGGCGAAAATTTGATCGGACCGGTAGGGGATAAGCAGGCCGAGGATATGCGAGCGCCGCGTGCTCAGCCAGCGCGCCCGCTGACTCGGCACATAGCCCGTTTCGGCGATCACCTGCTCCACGCGCGCCCGGGTTGTGGCCCTTACGTAGGAGCGATTGTTGATCACCTTTGAAACAGTGGCCGGCGACACATTGGCCAGTTTCGCAATTTCGTCGATAGTCGGCATCAGTGCCCTACGATTGGCGGCAGCAGCGCCGCAAAGTGTCAAGTGTTTTTTTGTATTCGCCGACATCATTTGTCGCCGAAAAACACTTTACGCTCTCGCTTTTAAAAACCCGATTCGGAAGCATCACAAAGCATTACACGAGCAAAATACTGCTCATACTAAAACGCTTTCTTATAGGTGATTCGGAAAACGGTTTCCGAGAGCATACCACGGGGTGAAAAGATTGTCAACCCTGTAGGGCGACAAAGCCGAGCGAGGGTGCTGATCAGGCTTGTGGATTACCGTGATAGTGACGATCGTCACCTGCCGTGCGCTGACCTCCAGCACTATTGAATCCGGCGGAACACAGCTATCCTGTTGTCAGGAGCCGGAACAACAAAGGGATGGGATCAGTGCAAGAACCAATGATTGTCCTCGATAAACTGAATGTTCATTACGGCGCATTTCAAGCCGTATCCGATCTTTCACTCAATGTGCATGGCGGCGAAGTGTTCGGAATGCTGGGGCCGAACGGCGCCGGGAAATCGAGCACGCTGGGATGCATCGAAGGCCTGGTGACAGCCAGTTCGGGGAGTGTTCGCGTCGCCGGCTACGATATGCGCCGTGAGCCGATCGCCGCCAAGGCCTTGCTCGGCGTGCAACTGCAACGGGCAGCGCTTTTCGCCGAACTGACCCTGCGCGAATTGGTGGAGTTTTACGCAGCGCTCTACAATCGCTTTCCCGCACGGGCCGAGGTAACGGCGCTGCTCGCGCGTTTCGGCCTGGCCCAAAAAGTCAACGCGCGCCCACGGCGCCTTTCAGGCGGCCAACAACAACGCCTTTCGCTTGCATTGGCCCTGGTGAACAACCCACAGGTGGTTTTGTTCGACGAACCGACCAGCGCGCTTGATCCGCAAGCCCGTCGCGCTGTCTGGGCCACTATCCGGCGGATGCGCGACGAGGGGCGCACGGTGCTGATCACCACCCATTCTATGGACGAGGCCGAGGAGTTATGCGACCGAGTTGCGATTGTGGATACCGGAAGACTCGTCGCGCTGGGCACACCGGCTGAGTTGATCGCCCGCCACGCACCGCCCCTAAGTCTGTCGGAGGCAGCGCGCCGCAACCCAAACCTGGAAGATGTCTTCCTGGCGATCACCGGCCGTTCCCTGACAACGCCGGACAGCGCACCGGATGCAGAATCCGCATGGCTTGCCGGCACGGTATAAAGCAGAGCACTATCGGTTAGCAGTGAAGGAGTTGTTATGCGTCGCCTTTTGATCTTGAGCCGGTTGATCCTGACGATTGAACTACGTCACCCGGCGGTGCTTTTCTGGAATTTCGCCTTTCCAATCGGTATTCTACTGCTCAATGGCGTGATCTTCGGCGCCCAGGATACAGAACCGGGCATGACCGCCACATGGCTCACCGCCGGGATCATTGTCTTGAACATTATGTCGGGGGCATTCCTCGGCGACTCGACCCGGCTGGTGAATGTGCGCGAAGAAGGCATTCTGCAGCGGATCCAGGCCAGTCCTTTGCCCGCCGCGATCCTGGTACTTGCCTATACCCTGGTGCGCCTGCTGCTGGTGCTTATTCAGGCCGCGCTGATTGTGATCGTCGCAATCGTCGCTCTGGGCGCAAGTTTCAGCATCGCCGGTGTGTTGCATGCCGCCGTATTGGCGCTGATCGGCGCGCTGGCCTTTGTCTTGATGGGCCAGGCTCTCGCCGCAATTGCGCCCGGTGTCGGGATGGCAAACGCGCTCGGCCAGGTGATCTACTTCCCACTGATGTTCATCAGTAACCTGTTCTTGCCGCTGAGTCTGATGCCGGAGTGGATCGCCGCGATTGCCCGTTGGACACCGGCTTTTATGCTGGTCGATCTGATGCGTCCGGCCATGGCGACGTGCCGGCGGTGCAGGCCGGGATGATCAACCTGCTCGGCCTGGCTGTCTTCGGCGCCGCAGGTTTGTTCATCGCCGCCCGCTTCTTCCGCTGGGAACCGTGGCGCTAGAATGTCGGTAAAGTATTTGTGTTGTGATGCGGCGCGACGAAGCTGCGCCGCATCACAACGCAGAATCCTTACGGGCCGGCGGCCCGAAACGCCAAAAAATCCGATTAGGCTAGTGGTGTTCTATGCGGCGCGAAATGGGCAGTGTACAATAGCAACAAGATTGTGCGCCAAAGGTTCACAATCTTGTTGTTACGAACCGGTAACAGCGGTGCGAAAGGAGCGCGGATGAGCGAGCATGATTACCATGAAGGGCATTTGCCGGGGCACCGCCTGCTGCAAAGGATGAACCTTATCTGGGCCGGTTTCTTCTACCTCTCGCTCGGTCTTGGCCTGGTTGCAGCCCTTTTCGACGACGGTATCAATCTGCAAGGCTGGCCGCTGGTGATGACATTGGTGCTGGTCGGTATCAGCGCCGCGCTGTTCCAGGGATTGTACTACCGTTGTACCGCGCAACTCGATGCGTGGCCGATGAAGGATCGGATCGCTCTGGCCTATTTCGCCGGCCAGATGCTGGTGCTGGTGCCGCTTCTCAGCATCAGCCACAGCTTTGTCAGCCTGGGATTTGCCGTGATCGGCCAGTGTTTCGGTGTTCTGCGCCCGCGCAACTGGATCTGGCCGCTCCTGCCACTAGGCGCACTTATGGCCTGGAGCTTCGGTGATTTTGGTACTGCCGGCGAGATCGATTGGCTCGGGTTGGCGTTTCTCGGCCTGTCGATCATTATCTGGCTCTTTGTCGCCGGCTTGCTCAGCCTGCTCTTCCATCAGCGCGCCCGCCTGCTGGCCCTGGTGCGGGAATTGCACCGCGCGCGCGCACAGCTTGAGGCTGCGGCAGCCCAGCAGGAAGAGTTAGCTGTGCTGCGCGAACGGACTCGCCTAGCCCGTGAGATGCACGACAGCATCGGCCATGCGCTGGTTTCGGTGAATGTCAAGCTTGAGGCGGCCCAAAGGTTGTATCGGGTCGATATGCCACGCGGCGACAACGAATTGGAAACGACCCGCAGCCTGGTGCGCGAAACGATGGCCGGATTACGGCGCTCGATCGCGGATCTGCGGGCACCGCCCGATCATCACGATCTGCCGGTTGCCCTGAGCCGGCTGGCGGATGAGGTTCAGGCCCGAAGTGCAGTAAACGTACAGATCTGCACCAACGCCGCAGATCCGCTGCCAACGCCCATGCTGGCCGAAGCATTCTTCCTGATCACTCGCGAGGCGCTGCTGAATGTCGAACGCCACGCCCAGGCAAGCAGCACCACGGTCCAATTCGCCCAGCACGAGGGAAACTGGGTATTGGAGGTTGCCGATAATGGGATCGGGCTACGGGCGGCCGATATGCGCCGGCCCGGACATTTTGGGATCGCCGGGATGCGCGAGCGAACCACAGCCCTCGGCGGCAGTCTGCAGGTTGCGGCGCGCGCGAAGGCGGAACACGCGTTGTCGCCACGATCCCCAATACAGTGGTGCCGAAATCATGAACACCATCAATGTTCTGATCGCCGAAGATCAGGCCCTGATGCGCGACGGGCTACGCACAATATTGGAACTGGAAGACGGCTTTACGGTGGTCGGCACCGCTGCCGATGGTGCCGAGGCAGTTGCGCTGGCGCTGCGTTTGCGCCCCGACATTGTGTTGATGGATGTGCAAATGCCGCATCTCGACGGCGTGCAAGCGACGGCACGACTGGCGATGGAGCTACCACAAACGCGGGTGATCATCCTGACCACCTTCGATTATGATGCGTATGTTTTCGAAGGGGTGAAGGCGGGCGCACGCGGGTATTTGCTGAAAGACACGCCGGCGCCCGAATTGCTGGCGACAATCCGCCGGGTGCATGGCGGTGAAAGTATTGTCCAGCCGAGTGTCGCCGCACGCCTGATTACGGAGTTCAGCCGCCAACGCGACGCACCGGCACAACCCGAAACGGAACATCTTTCCGAACGTGAGCGCGAGATCTTGCGTTTGATCAGCGACGGGCTCAGCAACCGCGAAATCGGCAATCGGCTCGCCCTGGCCGAAGGCACGGTCAAGAACTATGTCTCGACCATCCTCGACAAGCTCCACGCCGCCAATCGCACCCAGGCCGCCCGCCTCGCCCGTGAGCAAGGGCTGATTTAACCGTTTCGCCCGCCACAGCGCAAACATCCGTTATGCGGGCGGCCGCGTACCTTGGGTCAATGAAAAAACTCCGCCAGGATGGCGTGGTACTCCTGAGGTCGTTCGATCATCGGCAAATGACCACATTGCGCGATCGTGTGGAGTTGCGCAGCGGCGATGCGTTGTTGCGCCATAACAACTTCCGGCAGCCGGGCAACGCGATCGTCATGGCCGGAGATCAGCAGGGTTGGCGCCTTGATCGCCGGCAAGTACGCGATCAGAACCGGATCGCCCGGCGCCGTCACCGAGGTAAGGTAGGCCCGCCCATCGGCCTGAGCGTGATCACTGAGAAATTCCTGCCAGAGTTGCACCTCGACCGGGGCATTGGCGAGTAGTTGCGAACCCAGAAGCAGGGCGGGCGGCGGCGTCACCATCGCCCACGAAGTCCAGGGCCGCCAGATGTCGAGCACCGGCCGGGCCAGATTGAGCGAGACATCGAGCGGCAAGCGGTTCGCCGCCAGGGCCATCAACTCAGGCGCAAACGGACGTATCGCAAGACTGGTGAGCGCCAGCCGACCGATGCGCCGGGGGTATTGGGCGGCGATCGTCGCAGCAATTGCAGCGCCGAGCGAATGCCCGAGCAGATCGAAATGCGCAATGTCAAGCGCATCCGCAAAGGCAATTACTTCATCCGCCAGCACATCCAATGTTGGAATGGTCGTCCGGGGCGGCGAGCCGCCAAAACCGGGAATATCGGGCGCATAACAGGTACGCCGGTCGCTGAGCGTGGCGGCGACATTACGCCAGATCCGCCCCGACGCACCAAAGCCGTGCAGCATCAACAGCGGCGGTCCTTCGCCGGCGCTGTAGTAGACAATCCGCCCCGTCGGCACATTCAGATCGGACAGAAACAACTGCTTCGTCGTAACCGACTCCTCGGTCGTCAAATGCAACCCGCGGCCACGGGTAATCGGCGCCGATTTGTCGGCAGCCGGTTCGGCGGGCGATTCGCCGGATGCCGCCTGCGTCGAGAGGCGCAACCCGCGACCGCGCCGGATCGGCTCTTTGCGGTCTTCGTCAGTGGCCATAACGCGCCTCCAGTTCCCGCGCCAGCGCAGCATATGCCTGGGCACCCGCGCTATGCGGTGCGTATTTTCCGATCGGCATCCCGCTCGAAGGAGCTTCGGCCAGCTTGACATTGATCGGAATCACCGTCTCGAACACCAGTGTGCCGTACTGATCGCGTACTTCTTGTTCAATCTGCTGCGACAAATTCGTGCGCCGATCGGCCAGCGTACAAATAATGCCGCCGATCGCCAGAGATGGATGGATCTCCTTGACCAATTCGATCGTCGCTTCAAGCTGCGGCATCGCCTTGAGTGCGTAGGCGTGCAACTGCAACGGCACAATCACCGCATCGGCGGCGGCAAGTGCGTTCAGCGAGAAGATCCCCAGGCTCGGCGGCGGATCGAGCAAAATGTAATCGTATTCGCTGCGCACCGTGCGCAACGCTTTCCGTAAAAGCAATTCCCGGCCCACCTTGCCGGAAAGCTCTAACTCGGCGCCGGCCAGATCGAGCGAGGCCGGCACAAGATCCGGCCCGGCGGTAGTGCTGCGCGTCGCAAAGCCGACGCCGCGCTCGGGATTGAGCAGCACCTCGTAAAGACTGTATTCCAGATCGCCCGGATCGATACCAAGGCCCTGGGTGAGATTTGCCTGCGGATCGAGGTCGATCATCAAAACTCGGCGGCCGGCATCAGCAAGCATGGTGCCGAGGCTCAGCGTGGTTGTCGTCTTCCCGACGCCGCCCTTCTGCATGGCCAGGGCAAACGTATGGCCCATACAAACCTCCGCGTCACGGCTCGATGCATCCACTATTGATTGTACCTACCCCGGTAACAGGTTCGCGTCGAGAAACACCCCACAATCGTTCCGACGACGACAACTCGTTTTTGACGCGGTAACAGCCGAGTACTATAATCGTAGTGATAATTGCGTAGATTTACACAGATTTCTATGACAGAATTACCTGACAACCAGTACCTCTCGCTTTCGGCGGCAAGTAAACTCCTCGGCGTTCATAGTACCACTTTGCGCCGTTGGGCCGACTCAGGTTCGGTGCCGGTCTACATTACACCCGGCGGTCATCGTCGTTTCGCCCGCAGCGACATCGAAGCCCTGGCCGCGCGCCGGCCGCTCTCCAACTTTGCGATCGGCAGCACATGGGCTACCAAAGCCCTGGCCCAGACCCGCAGCGATCTCGCCGCACCGAGCAATCGGCCGGCCTGGATGGCCCACCTCGGCGATGAAGATCGCGAAGGCTGGCGCCGAATCGGGCAACAATTGATGGGGATTGTGTTGCGCTACCTCCATAGCACGGTCGAGGATCATAGCCTGTTGGCCGAAGCGCGCAATGTCGGCACCAACTACGCGATCCTGGCCCAACGGGCCGGGATGCCGCTGACCGCAGCCCTTCAGGCGGCGCTTTTTTTCCGCGACTCGTTGGTAGACGCGGCGATGGATATGCCCGGCGAGACGCGCATGCGCCCCGATGAGAGCGCGCTGCTGTTGCGCCGGATCAGTAAAGTCGCCAATGAAGTGCATCTGGCTGTGGCCGCAGGCTATGAAGAAGCGTCGTGAAGTTTCTGCCGACCGCCTGTTGGTACCTATCGCCCAAGCATGATAAGGATCCGCTATGGAGCAGTCCGCATCAGATGAGCGCCTGAATATTCCCCGCACAATGAAGATCGGCAGTTTTCATATCGGCTCGTCATTCGTCGATCTGCTGACCTCCGGCGTGCTCAATCGCGTTCTGATCAGCGATCTCGGCCTCTGGGCAACGCCGGTGGCCCTGCTTTCGGCCCTGCGCTATCTGCTGGCGCCATTGAGCATCTGGGCCGGCTATCGCTCCGACACCAAACCGATCTTCGGCCTGCATCGGCTCCCCTATATCTGGGCCGGTCGCGCACCGATGGTGCTTTCATTGCCGCTATTGCCGATTGTCACCGTCTTGCTGGCCGCCGATCCAACCTCGCTGCCGGGCTGGGGCCTGGCGATCTTCGCCTTTCTGATTTACGGCGTCGGCACGCTGCTCTCAGGCAGTACCTACCTGGCGCTCGTGCGCGACAGTGCACCGCCGCGCCGGCGTGGTCAGGCGCTCAGTATTGTCCAGATCTTTCTGGTCGTCAGTTTTCCCGTGGCGGCGATCGTGTATGGCTGGCTGATGCCGGTGTACGATCCGGCCGCCTTCTGGCGCGTGGTGCTGATCGGCATGGCGCTGGCCGCCGGCTTCTTCTTCTTCGCCCTGTTCGGCGAGGAGCGGCGCGGGCAACGGATCACCGCCGACGATCCACAGGAACAGGTGCCGTTCGGACAATTACTGCGCGAAATGTGGGCCGATCGGCGTACCCGGCTGTTCTTCCTGTTTCTCGCCCTCGGCGCAATCAGCGCCTTCGCCCAGGACGCGGTTCTGGAGCCGTTCGGCGGCGATGTGTTTGGGATGAATGCGGGCGAAACAACCCGTTTCAATGCGTATTGGGGCGCCGGCGTGGTGATCAGCTTGATCGGCACCGTGTATGTTACACGCCGGCGCGAAGCATTCATGATGACCGGGCCAACCATGCTTGGCCTGACGCTCACCGCCTTGCCGCTCGCCGCACTCGGCGCGGTTGCGCTCTTCGCCGCAACCGATCGCGCTGCGGCGGCAGGCCTGCTTGTGCCGGTGCTGTTCTGCTTCGGCCTGGGCTTCGGCATCTACACCGTCGGCGCAGTCTCGCTACTTATGGCCATGACATCCGATCGCCGCGCCGGTACCTACCTTGGCCTGTGGACCGTGGCGCAACTGGTGTTCCGCGGGATGGGGATCTTCTTCGGCGGCGCCGTACGGGATCTGGTGTTGCTGATGGGCGGCACCAATACCCTGGCCTACGCCACGGTCTTCTTCCTTGAAGCGATCGGCCTGCTGATCTGCGTCTGGTTGGTCTTCCGGGTCGATGTCCCCGGCTTCGCCCGCCAGACCCGCGAGCAAGCGGTTCCGGCGGCAGGATTGGCGGCCCTGGCCGATTAGCACTCCTGCGCTCGTTTCAGCTCGCTGATGCCCGCGAAACTCCTGTTGATGCAAAAGGCCGCCCCACGCAATGGTGTGGGGCGGCCCTGTCTGTTAGATCGCCGGCTACTATGCCTCTTCGCCGTTAAAGATCAGCGGCAAGTAGAGCTTGAACGGCTCACCGCCACCACTCGTCAGAACCATCAGATCCTGGTTTTCACCGTCGCCGATGACAAAGACCGTCACCACCTCGCCGGCGCCGACATAGATCGGATCCGGATCGAGCAGGGTCGTTGCACCGTCGGGAGTCGTGATCTTGAGATCAACGAAGCCCGGCTCAACCGTGGTATTCACATCACCCTTGTACGGCAGATCGTTGAAGACCACCGTATCATCCTGGAGACGCACATCCACCGTGGCGGCAGCAGCGATCGGCACGGCATGCACGGCCCGGATGCGACCCTGGCCGGGTACCGGAGCAAGGCTACCCAGCACTTCCAGTTCAACCGGCTGCGCCTGATTGACCTGCGGCGGAGTACTGCCGAAGGCAACCGCCGTATACTCGGCGCCGGCCTGCAAAGTCACCGTCGTCGAGGCCACAACCGTTTGCGCCAACGCATTCGGCGCAGCCGGCAACACAATCTCGATCAGATACTGGCCTTCCGGCACTTCAAGGTAGTCGGTGATCTGGCCGTAGTTCAAGGTTTCGATCAACGGCTCGGTCTCACCGCCCACCGGGCCGGCATACACACTCACCGTCGCATTGCCGGGCGCGAACGGCGCAAGATGCGCGGCGCGGATCTTCGCCATAGCACGCGGGCTACCGGCCAGGGTAAAGAGCTCGGGATCGAAGCCGTTCGCACCACCGATCGCGAAGATCGTCGTGATCGTACCGCCGGTCAGGGTGAGCGGGTCGGGATCGAAAATCTCCGTAGACGGATCATCAGAATCGACCACCAGGGCATCAACGGTACCGGGCGGGGTTTGCTGATAGGTGGAGCTATCACCAAAGGCAACGTCCAACACAAGCGGGACGGTGATCGCATCCACCTGCGCCAACACATCGACTTCCGTATCGCCGGCAGGCGCAAACGGCGCCGCGTGGACAACCCGGAAGCTCACGCTGGTCGAAGCGGGCGCTGTATTATCATCCGTTAGCTGCAACAGCTGCACCGGAATGTTACCCTCTAAGTCGGACGGATCGGGGTCATCACCAACTGCGGCGACAGTGTAATCCATCCCGGCCGCAAAGGTCACTGTCTCGCTGATCACCGGAGTGCCGGTGGTGGTGGCGCCGGCATAGATCTGCACGCTGTAATCTCCGGGCGGCAGCGAGGTATAGGGCAAGCTATCCTTGTACGAAAGCGTACCGGGCAGCGGAACATTATCGATCACCACCGTCACGGCGGTGCTTTCGTCGCTGAACGGCGCCAGGTGCGCGATCGCAACCCGTGCGTTCAACGGCGGCAACTCCTGGGTCGGCTCGGGCGTGCGATCAAAGATGAACAACTCCGCCAGAGCGTTGTTGGCGCCGCCGATCGCGAAGATCGTCGCAACCGTACCTGCGGTGATGTTGACGGCGTCGGGATTGAAGACCGGAGTTGTGGTGCCGGTGTTAACGACAACGACATCAAGCCCTCCGGCAGGTAACGACAGATTCGGCGATGCCGCGCCGAACGAAATATTGTTCAAATTGAGATTGACATTGCCGGGGTCGCCGAGAATATCGACTGCGGTATTCGCTTGCTCGGCGAAGGGAGCAGCATGCACGATTCGCGCGCTGAACTGGCCCGCTGCCGGGGCCGAGTTATCGTCTTCCAGCACAATAAACTGCAACGGAATGTCGGTGCCGTCACCGGCGGCAACAACCGTGTAGTTCATGCCGGCCGCCAGGGTCAGCGTTTCGCTGATCGCCGGCGAACCCGACGTATCGGTGCCGGCAAAGACCTGCACCTCATAGTCGCCGGCAGGAAACGGCTGGTAAGCGAGGGTTTCCTTATACTCAAGGGTTTGCGGCAGAGGATTACCGTCGATAACGATCGTAGCGGTCGTATCCGTGTTACTGAAAGGCGCCAAATGCGCAATCGCAACATTCGCAGTGGCCTGGGCGAGGGGTGATCCGGTCGGTTGGCTGCTTTGAGCGGCCTGAACAGAGAACGCTGCGGTTCCTCCGATCATAAGGGCGATCATGGCTACTGCGGTGAGCAGCTGTCTCCGAAACATGCAAAGCTCCTTTGCTTGACCTTCATCGACCGTTCCAGACGGAAGCAGGGTCGATACCGTGAAGACACATATCATCATTGCATAGTACGTAACGAACGAATTGGGCGGATGTGCGCAACCACACAATTAGTCGTCCGACGATGCTCCGATATGATACCATCAGAATGAAGTCCGGCAACCGACCGATTATTAACCGGCAATAGGAACAAGCTATGCGTAACTTGCCCCGTGACTCTACAGCACATTGCGTGCCATTTCCATCCAGACTCCCATATCAATTGGCTGTCACCCACAGATCGCGCCGGCATCGGATCATTGCGCTCTGCATGCTCTGCGGCATGATCGTCCTCGCCGGCTGCGGCGCCTATGCGCCCCCGGTCGAACCGCTCTCTAGTGTGGAAGAGCGCCGCACGGCCCTGGCGATCGCCGGCCAGCCGACCCTCGGGCCACAGGCGGTGATCCCAACCCCGCAACCACGCCCGACAACCCCCGCAGTGAGTGAATTGCTTGCAATCGCGGCCGATGATCCACGCGCCGTCGGTGATCCGAATGCACCGGTGGTATTCGTCGAATTCACCGACTTTGAGTGCCCGTTCTGTAGCCAATTCGTGCAGCAGACAAAGCCGGAGATCGTGTCACGTTACGTCGAGTCGGGACAAGTACGGGTCGTTGTCCGCGATCTACCATTGGAGAGTATTCATCCCTCAGCGGTGGCGGCGGCGGTGGCGGCGCGCTGTGCCGGCGATCAGGGCCAGTATTTCGCGATGTACGATCAACTGTTCAGCACCCACCAGATTGAGTGGGGCGGTGTTCCCAATCGCGATACCAACGTATTCAGCGAGTTTGCCGCCGGCCTGGGGTTGGATGTGGCGGCTTTCGACACATGCCAGGCCGATCCCGCAGTTGCCGCCGAGGTACGGGCCGAAGCGGCACAGGCCGCTCGCCTGGGCCTGAACGCAACCCCGAGTTTCTTTGTAAATAATCAGCGCGTCAGCGGCGCATTAGGGGCCGATGTCTTTGTGCGCCTGATCGAGCAGGAGTTGAGCCGGTAAGAACATACGTACGGGCGAAGCATTCGCCGCGGAATGGCTGCGTCCAAGGCATACAATCCCCGGCGAATGCTTCAGCTTACACCCGTCAGGCCGTTAACTCATCGATCGGCACAAATGTCGCTTCAGGAGTTACCGCTGCCTCGACTGCCGGCCCGGTATCCGTCCAACCCTGGTTGCTCTTCGTCATGGCCACTTCACCAATGCTCATGTCGTGATCGCAGACGATCTGGCACGAAAGACGGTACTGGCCGAAAAGATCGCGCTCGGTCAACTTCTCATACTCGGCCCGCGTCATTGTCGCCGGTTCGCCCTCGCTAAACGCGACCCGGCAGGTCGTGCAACGGGCAAAGCCGCCACAGCGATGGCCGATCTCAACGCCGGCATCCTCGATCGCCTGCACCAGGCGTTTCCCCGCGTCAACTTCCATCGACTTGCCGTCAACCGTGAGTGTAGGCACAGACAACTCCTTCAACATAGACCATTATCGCTGAAATGCTTGATGGCTCAAACATCCTGTATATTTACCGTAACACAGGCTGAAAATGCCGTCAATGACTGATATAATCTGCTCTATTGCGTTGATGACTGGCCGGCAGCGGCGCGATCCACCGCCGCCACCACTGGCACGGAAGGAATTGCTTATGCAACCGCTCCATATCGCGACGCCACTCTGGGAAGCGCCGCAACTGAGTAGCAGGGCCGGAACGCAGGTTTTGCTGAAGATGGAAGCATTTCAGCCGGCAGCCTCGTTCAAGATTCGCGGGATGGGCCGGATCTGCCAGACGCACGCTGCTGCCGGGGCCGGCGCCCTGCTGTGCGCCTCGGGGGGCAATGCCGGCCTCGCCGTCGCTTATGCCGGTCGTAAACTCGGCCTCCCAACCACGGTTGTCGTCCCGAAGCGAACAAGTGCATGGGCGCGCGCGATGATCCGCGCCGAAGGCGCGCACGTCGAGGAGCACGGCGACGCCTGGGATGAAGCGCACCTGTACGCGCTTGCGTTGGCGGCACAAACCGGTGCTGCTTACGCGCACCCCTTTGATGATCCGCTGGCCTGGGCCGGCCATGCCACGCTGGTGGAAGAACTTGCCGCTGCCGGCGTGCATCCCGGCGCCGTGATTGTATCGGTCGGCGGCGGCGGGTTGCTCTGCGGCGTGGTCGAAGGGCTTATGGCCCAGGCATGGAATGATGTGCCGGTGCTGGCGGTGGAAACTGCGGGCGCCGCCTCGTACATGGCGGCATTCCAGGCGGGTGCGCCGGTACGCCTGGAAGCGATCACCTCGATCGCCGTAACCCTGAGTGCGCGCCAGGTTGCCGTGCGATCGATCGAACTGGCCCGCAGCCACCCGATTATTCCGCATCTCGTCAGCGACCGCGCCGCCGTGGATGCCTGCCGCAACTTCGCCGATCAGCATCGGGTGCTGGTCGAGCCGGCCTGCGGCGCAGCCCTCGCGGCACTCGACAATTTGCCACAGGAATTGCGCGGCCGCGATCCGCTGCTGGTGGTGGTATGCGGCGGCGCCGGGGTTAGCCTGGAGCTTTTAAGGCAGTGGGATGCGCAACTCGCTGCATGATCGACGGCCCGGTTGCGCCATAACATCTTGCGGCGCAACCGGGCCGGGTTGGGTTACGACCGGGCCGACATTATTGTCGTAGCCGTTCGGTAGCCTGCAACACCAGATCCGGCAGAAGCAGGCCGGGCAAATACAGTTCGCCGAGCCGGATGCGCCGCCGCGAGAGTTTCGGATCTTCGAGCATGGCCGTACAGGTTGGGCCGGAGAGCCACTCAAGCAAGGCCCGGAAGCGTTCCGGCCGCATCGTCATCTCCAGGCCCATCAACAACGAGCGCGCCACTCCGCCTCGCTCCGAACTGCCCTCCGGCTCGATCGCCGCCGGCGGCACCGCATCGATTCGCGGCGTCGGCAGATCGGGTTGTACCAGCACGCGCAAGAACGACTCGCCGGGTAGCGGCCCGCTTGGATCGTAGCCGACAACCTGACCGCTCGCGGCGCCAAGTTGCTCACGGACAGCCGGATCAACAATCGTCACTCGCGCGCCGATGTCATACGTCTGACCTTCAAACCACGCGCCGCCCTGACTTACCTGCAACGCGATCGTTTCCTGTCGGCTCATACGATCTCTCCTTCTACCTGTTGTTGTGTACGTTTGCGGCTTCGCTGCCAACCCACACCGAGCGGAACAACGCCGACGGCGTACCTCGGGGTAATGAAAGGGGTTTGTTGCTTATTATACAATAAAGGTCAAGCTGAGACAAAAAGTCAATCATCGTCCGACGGCGGCGCTTCGATCTGCGTCATCAGGATTTTGTCCACTCGCAAGCCATCCATGTCGATCACCTCAAAGCGCCAGCCGTGCCAGATGATCACATCGCCGGTTGAGGCAACTGGCCCATCAAGCTGATCACAAAGCCGGCCAGCGTATCAAAGCGAAACGTCTCTTCGTTGGGCAATTCATCGACATCGATCAATTTCTTGGCGATATCGATCGGCAACAGACCCTCCACCAGCAGCGATCCGTCTTCGCGACGCACGATCGGCGGCAAGGCCGCATCGTCAAACTCATCTTCGATCTCGCCGACAATCTCCTCCAACACATCTTCCAGCGTCACCACACCTTCGATCCCACCCAACTCGCCGACCACAAGCGCCATGTGGCGCCGGCTTTTGCGGAACGTCAGCAACAAGGCACTGGCCCGGCTATTCTCCGGCACATACACCGGGGGTGCGATCGCCTCACGCACCGAGGCCGACTCGCCGACCCGGCGGTAGAGCACCAGGAGATCACGTACATGCACGGTTCCAATCACATGATCGGCCGACTCTTCATAGACCGGAAAGCGTGAATAGCCGCTCTCCAACAACTCATCAAGCACCTCGCCGAGCGTCGAGTCGGCATCGACCATCTCGACATCGTGGCGCGGCGTCATGATCTGGCGTACCGCGCGCGTCGAGAGCGCAAAAATACTCTCGATATACAACTGTTCCTGTGGTTCGACCGAACCGATCTCGGTGCCCTCGCGCACCATAGCGCGAATGTCATCCTCGGTAACGCCTTCACCGACGATATTGCCGCGGCCGACCAGCCGCAATACCAGGTTCGTGGAAATACTGAGCAACCAGATGATCGGCGTACTTGCGCGTGCCAGCACGGTCATCGGCCGCGCCATCGCCGCCGCAATCGGCTCGGCAGCCTGTAACGCCAGCCGCTTCGGCACCAACTCGCCCAACACCAACGAGAAGTAGGTAACGAGCAGCACCACCAGAAACTGCGCCACACTCTCGGCGTATGGTTCGCCGATAAACGGCAACTGCACCAGCACCGGCGCCAGCCGTTCCGCCAGCGCAGCACCGGCGAACACGCCGCTGAGCGTGCCGATCAAGGTGATGCCTACCTGTACCGACGAGAGAAAGCGATCGGGATCATCCTGTAACTTCAAGGCTGCCCGTGCGCCGCGGTCGCCGTCTTCGGCCCGTTGTTCAAGCCGGCCGCGCCGGGCTGAGACCATCGCCAATTCGGTGCCGGCGAACAGGCCATTGGCCAACGCCAGCGCCACGATGATCAAAAACTCTGTCATGTCTGCTCCCTGACAACCCTGCAGTGGGTGTCGGCAAGCAACCACCGGCGGCAGGCGCCGGGGTTGCGCCTGCCTCTACCGGCTCGATTGATGAGGGTCATCGTCCATAAATTACTGAAAATGGATAATCCGCAAGAAACTCTCGGCTTTCAGTGAAGCGCCGCCAACCAGCGCACCATCGATATCGGGCTGCGCCATCAACTCATCGACATTGTCGGGTTTGACGCTACCGCCATACTGGATACGCACGCTCTCGGCCACATCCTGGCCGTACAACTCGTTCAGCGTCGCACGGATCGCGGCGTGCATAGCCTGCGCATCGGCGGCGGTCGCCGTGTCGCCCGTGCCGATCGCCCAGATCGGCTCATACGCAATCACAACATCGGCCATCTGGGCAGCACTAACCTGATGTAATCCGGCCCGCACCTGTGCAGTAACGATCGCTTCGGCCTGACCGGCATCGCGCTGAGGCTTGCTCTCGCCGACGCACATAATCGGCCGCAAACCAACCTCAAGGGCGGCGTGTAACTTGCGATTAACCGTCGCATCATCGTCGCCGAATACCTCGCGGCGCTCCGAATGCCCGACGATCACATAGCGACAGCCGACATCAACCAGCATGGCGGGGGCGATTGCGCCGGTGAATGCGCCCTGCTTTTCGAAGTACACATCCTGCGCACCAAGCGCGATCGGCGTGTTTTCCAGCAGCGGGCGCAGCGCGGCAAGGGCCGTATACGGCGGGCAAACCAGCACCTCGCGATCGGTGTGATTGCCCAACCCGGCCAGCAACTCCTCTACCAGAGCGCTCCCCTCCGACAGCGTCTTGTGCATCTTCCAGTTTCCCGCAAGTAGTGGAATTCGCATGGTGACTCCCTTACACAAGGTTTCAAAAGGAAATTCGTGTGGTGGCCGCAATTGCGCTGCGAGCACCACACGATCGCTTACGGCGCAAGCGTATTCGCCAGGTTGATAATCATCGCATCACTGATAACAAAGGTGAGCGCCAGCGCCACCGCAACCGTGACCGCAAACACACGCCAATCCCAGGCCAGCACCTTCGCGCCGTCGAACGGACCGGCCGGGATCATGTTGAACAGGCCGATCCAGGCGTTGAACTTGAACCCGATATAGCAGGTTGAAAGCAGCCAACCAATGCCCGGAAAGGACATATTGGCCACAACCAGCACAACCAGACCGAACAAGAAGATCAGCGAAAGCACCAGATTCGTCACCGGCCCGGCCAACGCGATCAGTCCACTCTGGCGCGGGGTCAGGTAGCCGCGATGCCAGACGGCTCCCGGCGCGGCGATAAAGAACCCGACCAGCGCAATCGCGATCGAGATCAGGAGCCAGCGATCTTCGGCCTTGAAATGGGCTTCAGCGCCGTACCCACGAGCGACGATCCGATGGGCCAACTCGTGCAAAACAAACGCCAGACCACAGACCAAAGCCGAGATGAGCAAATTTTGAACAAAGGCGGACGTGAACAGATTGCCGGCGCCGGTCTGAAAAATCGCAAAGGCCAGGGTACTACCGGCCCAGGCCTTCAGCAGCTCCCAGTTGTCATTGTTACCGCCGGAGAAAATATCGTCGGATGGTGGTGAGAAAATGCCGCGCACCTTGCGCTCCTTACCGCCGCCACCTCTGGCGGCGCCTGATTTCAAAGCGTCGTAGAGGGCTTTAGGCTGCATTGTAGCATATTCGCGGCATTGGTTCGGTTAGGCCGCGATCCGGCAGCAGATCGCGCAGGCCGGACCGGCTTGATCCTTCCGCGATTCAGTCCACGCCGAATCGGTCGCGGAAGCCTGCGCCCCTGGCGAAGGAACTATACGCCCATTACTGAAAAGTTACTGACAAATTACTCATCTAGATGAACAAAAATTTATACTTCACCCATCCATCGACGCAGCACACCATACAACAGAGGATGTTCATGACCAGCGCAGCCAACCATCAGGATCTGATCCGCCGGGCCCGAGCCGCCGATCCGCAAGCCATCACCACCATTTACGAGCACTACTCAACCAGCATTTTTCGCTACATTTACTATCGCGTGGGCGATGTCGAGCAGGCCCGCGATCTTCAGGCCGATGTGTTTCTCCGCATGATCGAGGGGTTGGAGCGCTACGAGGATCGCGGCTGGAGTATCGGCGCATGGCTGTATCGGATCGCCCATGACCGTACGATCGATCAGTTGCGCCGGAGCCAGCGTCGCAATCTCCAATCGCTCAACGAATCGCACGAGGCGGTGGACGGGCCGGAATGGGCGAGTGAATTGCGCAGCGAGCATTCGGCGTTGCGCCAGGCGATGAACCGGCTCGGCGAGGATCAGCGGCGGGTACTGTTGCTGCGCTTTGTGTACGAACTCTCGCTGCAAGATACCGCCAATCAACTTGGGCGCACCGTTGGGGCGGTGAAATCGATGCAACACCGCGCCCTCGACAATTTGCGCCGTATGATGCGTGACGGCATAGAGGTTGAGATGGCGTGATCGCGGCGCGGCACCCGTAGAGCCGTGACATTTTGCAGCTTTACGGGTGCCGTAATCGATCGACAAGGGCCACAATCTCCGGCGACGGCCGCGGCCCCATCCGGCTCACCAACCACGTCACCAGGGCATTCACCGGCGCCCCGAAGATCCCGGCCGCCGTGTGGCTGATCCCGAACAGGCTCCACTCAGGGATCAGGTACATCAACGCCATATAGCTGCCGGTCACCGTTAACCCGGCCAGCATCCCGGCAACCGCACCGCGACTCGTCGCACCCTTCCAGAAGATCCCCATTACCAGCACCGGAAAGAAGGTCGCTGCGGCCAATGAGAAGGCCCAGGCCACCATCTGCACAATGATCGCCAGGCGTTGAATCGCCGTAAGCGAGGCCAGGAACGCCGCCACCAGAATCGAGATCCGGCCCAACCAGAGCCGTTCGCGCGGTTTGGCCTGTGGATTCAGGGTTTTGTGGTAGATGTCGTGCGCTATAGCCGACGCGATCACCATGAGCAAGCCGTCGGCGGTTGAGAGCGCCGCCGCCATCCCGCCCGCCGCCACAAGCGCCACAACCGTAGCCGGCAACCCCGCGATCTCCGGTGTCGCCAGAACAATCAAATCCTGGTCGATCTGCAATTCGCCGTACTGCAACTCGCCGTCGCCGTTGCCGCCATCCGCTGTGGCGTCCGTTACGCGCAACAGCCCGGTACGCGCCCAGTTCTCGGCCCAGGCCGGCAGATCGGCCACCGGTCGCCCGACCACCTCTTGCAGGATCTCCCAGCGCGAGAAGGCCGCATAGGCCGGCACCGTCAGATACAACACACAGATCCAGATCAAGGCCCAACTCACACTACTGCGGCTCTCACGGACACTCGGCACCGTATAAAAGCGCACCAGAATATGCGGCATTCCGGCGGTGCCGAGCATCAGACACAGCATAAGGGCGATAAAATTCGCCGGCGTCCAGTCATTAAAGGCCTGTGTATAGCTCTGAGTGATGCCCTGCGCCTGTTCCAGTTGCTCGATATTACGCAGCGCCTCGCCGTACATCAGTTGCGGCAACGGCACACCGGTGAGCTTGAGCGACATCCATGTCACCGGAACCAGATACGCGATCACCAGGATGATCCCCTGCAAACCCTGCGTCCAGGTGATCGACTGCATGCCGCCGAGGAACGAGCATAACAGCACCGCCGAGAGGCCGAAGATCACGCCGAGCATGTAGTTCAGGCCGAGGAAGCGGCTCATAATGATGCCAATCCCCGTTACCTGGGCGGTAACATAGGTGAAGCTGATGATAATGCTGATCACCGCCGCCACCACCCGCGTCAGCGAGCCGGGATAGCGGGCGCCGATGAAGTCGGGGATGGTGTACTGGCCGAATTTACGCAAGTACGGCGCAAGCAGCAGCACAAGCAGCACATAGCCGCCGGTCCAGCCGGTGATATAGGCCAATCCCTCGTAACCGAGCAAGTAGAGTGCGCCGGCCAGACTGATGAACGACGCGGCGCTCATCCAATCCGAACCAGTCGCCAGGCCATTGAGGATGCCCGGCACCCGCCGCCCGGCCACATAGTATTCGTCGAGTTGATCGGTACGCGAGCGCAAGCCGATCACCGCATACGTGCCGATGGTAAACAGCAGAAACACCCAACTGATCACGGTCGGCGAGATATGCAGATAGATATCGAGTGCGCCGACAAATGCCACCAGGCCAATAAATCCAACCGTAAAGCCGGCGTAGCCAAGCACCAGTTTCAAGCGGTAGGCCCGCTGCTGTTCGCTTTCCGGCACATCGATGCCATAGCGGCGATCGAGCCGGAGCAGGCGCCAACTGTAGATCACGGTCAGCACAATAAAGATCAGCAACGAGCCCTGGGAGCCCATGTAGTAGCCAAGGGGAAACCCGGTTAACACCGTTACCTGATTAAGCGCCGGAGCGAGCAGAGCCGGCAAGCCGAAACTGAATAACCAGATCAGCAACAGCGGCCCGATCAAGCGTAGGTTTTTGCGCCAATACGAGCCAAGCCAACTCGGCGCCAGCGGTACGGCCAGGCGCGGGCGCACCGGCGAGGGCCGCGGCGCGGAAAGATTGGAACTGATCGGCAAAGCCGGCGGACCGCCGGGCCCCGGTGTACGGCCATCGCGCTCGCGTTCAATCGGCGGAAACAGCCAATCGATCAGCAAAAACGCAACCGCGATCGAGCCGCCGACAATCAGCACCAGCAGGAAGATCTGCGAAATCAGGCTATTTGATACGGCCACCGAAACAATCCTTGGGGGATTCTGTTGCGATTGGATCAATCGCAATCATGAGCACTGGAGGTTCTATGGCAAAATGCCTGCTGCGTGATGCCTGATACCGCTCTTCGCGTCGGCGAACCCGCCATCGCGCTGCCGCGCGGCTCGCCAGCAGCTATGCGCGCCTGGAACAGGCTCACGCATTCTGCTTACCGCTATCGCTACGTACCGTGCGTTACGGCACGCTCAATTCAGTTGCCGGAGCTTTTTTGATCGCGGGTGTGGCATCGATCAATTCCTTGGGCAGAGCGGGCAGGGTAAATCGGAAGGTGGCGCCCTGCCCCAATCCCTCGCTATGGGCCGAGATCTCGCCGCCCTGAGCGTAGATCAAGTGGCGCGCAATCGCCAACCCGATCCCGCTTCCGCCGCTGTGGCGGGCACGCGATTTATCGACCCGGTAGAACCGCTCGAAGACATGCGGCAGATGATCGGCGGCGATCCCCGGCCCGCTATCGCTCACTTCAACCTGCACCATCTCCTCGCGCTCGTTGGCGCAGATTGCGACATGGCCGCCGCCGGGCGTATAGCGCAGGGCATTCGAAAGAATATTGATCAACACCTGAGCCACCCGGTCGGGATCGGCCCATACCAGGGGCACATCGGCTTCCACAACCGTGAGCGTAACCTGTTTTGCCGCAAAGCGCGGCTCAAACGGCGCAGCGACATCACGCAGCAGGCGCGGCAGATCGACCGGGCGCGCGATCACCGGCAACTGGCCGGCCTCCACCCGCGACAACAACTCCAGATCCTCGATCAAGCGTTGGAGCCGATTCGCCTCGTGCAGCACCAGATTAAACGTGGCCGGTTCGGGGCGGATCACTCCGTCGAGCATCCCCTCCATATAGCCGCCGATTGTGGCGAGCGGGGTGCGCAACTCGTGGGTGACATCGGCGAGCAAGGCCAGCCGCCGGTTCTCGGTCTGATCGAGGGCTTCGGCCAATTGATTCACACTTTGCGAAAGGGCCGCCAACTCATCGTCGGAGTCGATCCTGGTGCGTTCGCGATAAAACCCCTGCGCCAGGCGGCGACTCACCACCGACAGAGTGAGCAGCGGCTCGACAATCCGCCGCGAAACAAACAGACTCACCACTACGGATGCGGCCAGGGCCGAGAAGCCGCTGATCAACAGCGCCTGCTGCACCACTGCCTGAAACTGTTGCAGCGGCGACTCAGGCGGAACCGTGGCTTGATCAAGGGCGCCTGTTTCAGCGGCGGCGGCGCCAAGGGTTAGGGGCGCCGTATTGACCAGGCCAACACTGGCGATCAGATTGGCCGAGGCAAGCAGCACAACATCAGCGATCAGCACAATGATCAAGTGCGAGATAAACAATTTCCAGCGCAGTTGATGGTACCACCTCATCGCGCCCCACCGACAAACTTATACCCAACACCACGTACCGTTAACACCAGTTCCGCATGGTCATCGGCGAGTTTGCGGCGCAGTGTCCCAACATGCACATCGACCACCCGATCGATTCCGGCGAAATCCGGCCCCCAGACCCGTTGCAGCAACTCTTCACGTGTGAAGACCCGCCCAGGATGGCTGGCGAGGGCATAGAGCAGATCGAACTCGCGCGGCGTCAGTTCAATCATCAGATCGCCGCGCGCCACCTCACGCCGCTCCGGATCGATCGTCAGGCTATCGAACTGCAACACCGGCCGGCCGGAGATTTTGTTCACCTGCGCCCGATTGCGGCGCAGAATCGCCTTGACTCGGGCAACCAGTTCACGCGGGCTGAACGGCTTGGTCAGATAATCATCGGCGCCGACCGACAACCCGATCAGCTTATCGACTTCGTCGGCGCGGGCGGTGAGCATCAGGACATATACGGCCGTTTCCTGATGCAAACGCCGACAAACCTCGACGCCATCGAGACCAGGCAGCATTACATCAAGCACGACAAGATCCGGCCGGATCGCGCGGGCCTGGGCCAACGCATCCATGCCGTCGTATGCTCGATGCACCAGATAGCCTTCGGCAAGCAGATAACTCGCAACCAGCTCGACAATCGGCTGCTCGTCGTCTACCACAAGAATTGTTGCTACGTCCATCGTAGCACCTCGCATCAGCGCGAACCGGATTTCAGGATGTGTGGCTTACTATACCACTAAATGCCGTTGCTCACACCGGCCAGCGCCAGAATTCGCGCCCACTGTTCGGGATTTACCGGCACCACCGACAAGCGCGCCTGGCGCACAAGTGCGAAATCGGCGAAGAACGGATCAGCCTTGATCGCGGCCAGGGTGACCGGTTGCGGCAAGGGCTGGAGCGGTCGCACATCGAAGACGATCAGACGAGGATCGTCCTGTTTGGGATCGGGGTACGGCGCACTGGTGATCTCGGCCAAACCCACCGCTTGGCGCTCATCGCCGGTGTGATAAATCAAGACCATATCACCGGGTTGCGCCTCGCGCATGTGTTTCAGGGCCGCGTTATTCGCCACGCCATCCCAGACAGCTGAAGCCTCACGCTCCAGATCGGCATAACTGTACGCCTCAGGTTCCGATTTCAACAACCAATAGTTCGGCACCGTTACCTCCACGACAAATATCGCATTCTATCGCATGGTACGCCGCATCCGGCCGGGCTGTCAAAGCAATTGCCTGGGTGGCCGGGCTGGTTTCAAGGGCCTGGGTGGTAAAACCGATACAAAAACAGGGTATGCTATAATGCGCCGGTTAAAAGGATACAAACACAGATCTGATGGAAGACTTCGAGAAACTCGATTATTACGAACTGCTTGGGTTAAGCCGCGACGCCTCCAGCGGAGAGATTAAGCGTGCCTACCGCCGTGAGATCGGTCGCTTTCACCCGGATCGTTACACCGCTGCCGGCCCTGCCGAACAGGAATACGCCAGCCGGCGCGCGCAACAGATCAACGAAGCATATCGTGTGCTGAGCAACCTGAGCCTGCGGTCGGCCTATGATCGTGGTCACCAGACCAATGCAGCGCCGATCAGCAGCGGCCCGACCCGGCGCAGCGCTCCGCCGCCGCCGTCACAACCACGCGATCATCTAGCCGAACTGTACGATCAGGCCGTCGCGCATATGCAGGCCGGGCGCGCGATTCAGGCCGCCGCAACCCTGCGCGAATTGCTGCGGCTCAGCCCTTTCTATCGTGATGCCGCCGCACTCCTCGATCAGGCCGAGGCGGCGGCCCGGCCGATCCCGCCCGCACAATCGCAATTCAACCGCCGCCACCTGATGATCGGCGCCGTTGGCGGATTAGCGTTGCTGGGCGCGGGCGCGATCGGCTGGATGTTGCGCCGCGATCAGGCCGACACCGCGATCGGCAGCACACTCCCGCCCGCCACTACCATTCCGCTGTCGCCAACCGTCGCCCCGGCGATCGCCGGCGTTGCCGTCACCACAACCGCACCCCCAACCGCCC
>JAAUQO010000084.1 GCA_012032775.1 Oscillochloris sp.
GGAGGCCGACCGGTCCGAGGACGCTCAAGCGGCCCGTCTACGACGCACAGCGCCCGGTGACGGCCGCAAGGCCGTTACAAACCCGCGACGGACGGAGGCCGACCGGTTCGAGCTACGGATCCAGCGTGATCGGATACGGCTCGGTGGCGCCGATTTGCGCGCCGTCGTTGTTGATCTGATCGAGCGCCGGCGAGTCATCGGCGAGGAGAATCACTTCGCTGGCCACAACTTCGGCACTACTCTGGCGTTGGCCGTTCTCTTCGACCCACTGCCGTAGTTGTAGCCGGCCCTCAATATAAACATGCGCACCCTTGGTCAAAAGCGTTTTACAACGCTCGGCCAATTGATCCCAGGCAACGATTCGAAACCACTCGGTGCTGGCATGCGAGCGCCCGCCTGCCGAACGCCAGACCCGGTTTGATGCGACCCGGAAGGTAATGATTGGGCTGCCATGTACCGTGTACCGGAGCGCTGGATCAGCCCCTAGACGCCCCGTCAACTGTACCTTGTTCAGGTCGCGCGCCATGTATTGCCTCGCCGATCTGCTTTCAGTTCAGGAACATTTGTGCTGATCGTAGTGTACGAGATGGTGCGCGGATTGTCAAGCGTTTCTATTCTTCGTCGCCACTGCCGCCCTCGGCACTCAGCCGGTAGCCGACGCCGCGCACCGAGAGAATGTAGATCGGGTGCTGCGGGTTGGGTTCGATTTTGCGGCGCAGGCGCACAATATGCGGGCGCATCACCTGGCGTGCTTCGTCCTCATCAATATTGACATTCTGGAATGATTGGATCAGTTGCACACAGGGCACCGCCACACCCGGCCGCACACCAGTGTGTGTAAAATCGCGAACTCGCTCGGCGTCACATCAACCAACTGGCCGTTTATGCGAACTTGGTGGCGCGGCACATCAACCGCCAGCGGCCCGGCCACATAGACACCTTTCTGAGCCGGCTGAGACACAGCCTGAGCCGGCGTCAAGCCCTCGTCGGCGATCAATGCCTGCATATGGCGATACATTGTGCGCAGTCGCTCCTGCCGCCCAACCTCGGCTTTGTAACGCGCCAGCACCTCGGCAACGCGAGTGCGCAGCGCTTCCAACCCGATCGGTTTCAGCAGATAATCGTCGGCATCGAGCCGCACCGCGTCGATCGCACTGGTCAACGATCCATGGGCGGTCAAGATCAGAATCGGTAATTGCGGACGCTGCGCACGTACTTCACGCAGCACATCGATTCCGTTGCGATCACCTAATTGCAGATCGAGCAACAACAGATCGACCGGCTGCTGCGCAAGCAACGCCAGGGCCTCATCGGCGCTCGCCGCTGTCCGAACCTGATAGCCGGTCTGGCTCAAACCATCACCAAGCACCCGCCGGACAATCGCCTCATCATCGACGATGAGAATGCGAGCAGATTCGTTGCTCATGCTTCCTCCACTTCAGCAGACACACTACGCTGTGCAGTCGGCGCACTACTCGCCCAGGGTAGGTGAATCACAACGCTGGTACCTGCGCCGAGATCGCTCTCGATCTGAATATGGCCCGAATGTTGTTCGATAATCTGCCGGCTCAGATACAACCCCAATCCGACACCCTGCGCTTTACCGGTATGAAACGGCTCGAACAGATGCTTGAGTTGTTCGGCGGCGATTCCAATGCCGCTATCGCGCACAACGATTTTACACATACGGTCGGTAGCCTTACTGCGGGTGCTTACGGTTAGAGTTCCGCCGTGAGGCATCGCTTCCACCGCATTCAGAAAGACATTTAAGAACACCTGGCGCAACGCATCGGGCTGCCCTTGAATCACCGGCAGATCCGGCGCCAACTCCAGATCCAAGGTTACGCCGGCACTACGGATCTGGCGCTGTGTGAAGCGCGCAACCTGCTCGATCACATGATTGAGATGCAGCGACGACCAACTGATCTGGGGCGGCCGGTAGAGATTGCGTAAGCTTTCAAGCGTCCGGCCCATCCGATCGAGTTCGCCCAATGCCAGGCCAAGATACTCGTCGGCTCGCTCGCTCAGGCTGCCGTCTTCGCGACACAGTTCCAGGCAGCCCATTGCACTCTGAAGCGGATTCCCGACCTCGTGGGCGACACTGGCGGCCAGGCGGCCAAGGCTGGTGAGCTGCTCGTGAATAAGCAAGCGGCGCTGCAACTCTTCCTGATGCGTAATATCACTCCAGCGCTCCAGACATTGCTCGATCTTTCCATGTGGCCCCAGGACGGGAATGCGATCGACCGCATACCAGCGTTGCTGGCCGACAAAATCGGTGCCGAGGATACGCCAACTGGCGGCGCGCAGCGCAATCGGCCCATTGTCGTCGGGCACGCCTGCGACGGCATCAGGCCCCTGGATCTCCAGATGCAACTCACTCCGTTGTTCAATATCACGCCAGAGTTCGCCATAATGCATGCCGACTACTTCACGCGGGATGCGACCGGCGATCCCGCGACAAAAGGCATTGTTCGCCGCCAACAAAGTGCCGGTTTCGTCGAAGAGTAACAGCCCCTCGGGCAGATTATCGAAGACGATTCGCAGCAGATCCCGGGAGCGACTCAGTTCGACGGTGCGTTGCTGCACTAATCCTTCCAATTGTTCGGTGTAAACACGCAACTGTTCGATCAATTGGGTATTGGCGCAGGCTGAAGCGACAGCATTGACAAAAACCGTTAACAGCGACCAGAGTGCGGCGGGGAATGTGACATGGTGTGCGGCGCGAATCAGCACACAGGCGCCGATCGTGTTTCCGGCGTGGATCAGCGGCAGCGCCACACAGGTATCGGCGTCGGGCAAGTCGGCGGTGATAATCTGGCCACCGGCACATGCCTGGGCGGCAGCCTCGCCGGCCTGTTGCAGTAAGCGAACACTCATATCGGCGGGCGCCGGGCCAACCGGCAGCGGGCGAATAGTAAAGCCGCTCGGCCGCAGGTAGAGCAAGCCGTGTTCAGCGCGAAAAATCGACCGGCTCTGGCGATCGATCAATTGGGCCAGATCGGTGGTACTGCGTTCGCCGGTAAGAAACTGGCTCAAACTCAACAATGCCACCGCCTGCTCACGGCGCTGACGTTCCTCCTGGTAACGTCGGGCGGCGCCGATCGCGATTGCGGCCTGCGCCGCGACACTCTCCAGCAGAACGAGATCGACATGGCGGAATGTGCGCGGCTGACGGCTGAAGATCGTCAGGCTGCCCAGAGTAACCCGATTCTGCAGAAGCGGAAGCACCATTGCGCTGCCGCTTTGCTCAGTCGCGAATGCCGCCTGCTGCCAGCGCTCATTCAAGGCAACATCACTGATCAGCGTACCGTTTCCACTATGCAACGCCGAAGCTTCAACCCCGTGCTGGGCCAACTGCACAACCTGATCCGGTTGCAACAACCTGATTCGGCCGGCGTGCCAGCGATACCCTTCCGGCGACACACCATTGGCGTTGATCAGCAGCGTCGCGCTGTCGAGCAGCAGGTTCGCGCCAACCACTTGCAACACCCGCTCGATCACCTGATGCGGCTCAAGCGGTTCGCGCAGTTCCAGGGCCAGGCATGTAAGTAACGAGGTGCGGCGCAGTTGCGTATCGAGGCGTTGCTGCCGTTCGGCGAGGGCCGCAACCATCTCGTGATAGCGCTCGGCCACCACAAGAAATTCATGCGGCAACTGCGTGTCGAGCCGCCGGCTGAAATCACCGGCTTGCACCGCTTCCAGCGCAGCGGCAAATGCGAAACCCGCCGCCTGCATCTGGCGGCGCAACAGATAACGAACGCCGAACACCACCACGGCCGCTACCAGACTCATGGCGGCGATCAGCCGACTATCGATTGTGAGATAACCGAGCAGATTGTCTACACCGGCAAGCCGGCGCGTGATATCGGCGCGATATGCGTTCAGCGCCGCCGCAACAGCCTGGATCTCGGCGGCAGTGGGCGGCAGACCGCCAGGGTCGGCGGCGATTGCAAGCACCTGAGCAGCCAGAATCTCCAACTCATCCGCCAGATGCAGGGCGGCGGGGTTTTCGGGGTAGCGGCGCAACATCACAACTGCACGCTGAAGATGCTCGCCGCTATGGTGCAGCGCTACCGGATCGCGCGGCAGCGTCAGTTCTTCCTGCAAGCGCACTAACTGATCGGAGAGGAACGCCGCTTCCAGATCAACGATCTGCACAGGAGTCAAAGCGGCCAATTCGTGCTGAATAGCACGACTACGCTGATAGGTGAAGACGCCGTACAGCAACAGCAAGACGATCATCCCACCAAAGACAACATCCCAATGAACCTGATAGGAGCGTTTCATAGGCAAGCGCCACGGCCCGTGCGGCCGAAACGTGGATAGACACGGTGCAAATCGTACCCGCACTATAGCATTCGCGCACTACCAACAACGATTGCAACGCTTTGATTGTGAAATGGTTATGGATTTGTTGTCTACAAATCCGATCGACAAATCTATACTGAACTCATCAGAGCATAACGGTCGGCCCGATGGCACAGCTAGTACGCTCAAGCGTATGTACGTCTACGGCGCACATCGCACGGTGACGGCCTCAAGGCCGTTACAAATTCTCGACGGACGTAGGCCGACCTGTACTAGGCTGTACAACAACAACCCCTACACGGGCGAAAGGAACATGGTATGAGCTCGCGACAAGAGCAGATTGCAGCGGCACTTGATCGACTTACCGTCAATGTCGGCAATGATATCGCCGGAGCGGCTGCGGTGAGTATGGACGGCATCATCCTGGTTTCGAAAATGTCGGCCGAAGTCAATGCCGACCGAGTCGGCGCAGTTGCCGCCACCATGATGGGCGTGACCCGCCGTGTCTCGGGTGAACTCAAGATCGGCATGACCGAAGAGACAATTATCAAGGCCGACAATGGATTGTTCATGGTGCTGCCGGCCGGCGATCGAGAGCTTGCTTGCGGTGAGCCTGCGTGCCGGGGCCAACCTCGGCCTGGTTCGGATCGAAGCCCGCGACGCAGCCAAGGCGATCGGCCACGTACTGTAGTGGCTCGACGTTACAAGCAACCAGGAGAAACACAATGACCCAGGATCGTGCAAGCTGGCTGATCAAAGATGAGGCGACTCTCGCCGAACTAGTGGATCTGATGAATCTTAGCAGCGCCGAGGCCAACCTTTTGCAGGAAATGAGCGCCGCTGCCAAAGATGTTGCCCCGCAGATGACGAAAGCCTTTTATGATCGGCTCTTCGCGCATCCGCAGACTGCCGAATATTTGCAAGGCGTCGGGATCGATCGCTTGCACGGTATGGTGCAAGAGTGGTTCGCCGGTCTATTCTGCGGTGTTTACGATAAGACATATGCCGGCCGGCGCCTACGCATCGGCGAGATTCATGTGCGGATCGGCCTGCCGGTGCGCTACCCGCTGGCGATGCTCGATGTCGTGATGCCCTTTGGTGAAACTGTGGCGAAGCAAAGTGCGCAACCCGAGGCCGCCGCTGCCGCCTTCCGCAAGGTTCTGGCCCTTGATGTAGCGATCTTCAATCAGGCATACGAAGACAATCAGCTTCGTCACCTGGCGGAACTTGTGGGCGGCGAACGCCTGGCCCGCCGGCTGCTGACAGGCGCGTAGAGGACGAGCAACGCGGGGCGTGTCGAGCGCAACAGCTTGCGTCTCTACCGCCCCCACACGCCCCATACGCCCCCCACAAACCCACATACCCTACCTGGAGGTTGTATGGCCCTTGAAGGCACCTTGCAGGATATGTCCCTGAGCGACCTGTTTCAGGTCTTCCGCATGGGGCCGAAAACCGGCATTCTTTTGCTGGTTAGCGGAGCCGAGCGCGGCCTGATCTATGTAACCACAGGTCGTCCGATCGATGCGGCAGTGATGCGTGGCGCAGAACGACAGGTGGTAGCAGTTCACGACGAAGCTGTGATCCGCATGTTGCTCTGGGATGACGCAAATTTCGTGTTTCGCCACGATCCGGCAGTCGGTGAGCGGCCGATCAAGATCGCCCACGACAGCGAATGGCTGGTAATGGAAGGTATGCGCCGGCGCGACGATCCGGCCAGCGCCATGCCGTATCAGAAAATCACCCTCGATACCCAATTGCAACTCTCGCCGTTGCCAGGTACCGCCGAGAGCGGCGTAAGCCTCGACGTCAACCAGTGGCGCATTCTCAGCCAGGTGGCGGGCAGCCCCAATGTACGTACAATCTGTGATGCAACCAGCATTCAGCCCGAGCAGGCGATCCGGATCATCGCCGAACTCCTTTCGATCGGCCTGGTGGAGATCGTAGCCCCGCTCCGCAAAGCGCCGCCGCTCCGCCCACGCCAGGATCCGGTACGCGCAATGGTTCCGGCCGGCACCCCGGTATTGGCCGGCACCGGTGGAGCAGTCGGCAGCGTCGATGAATCCAGCGAGCCGGTCGTCGCCCGTGGTTTACTCGACGCGATTATGCGGCGTATTCGCGGATTGTAGGAGGGGTAGCCGCAATGCAGGTGTTAAAAATCGTGATCACCGGCAGCTACTCCGCCGGCAAAACGCAATTTATTCGCACAATCAGCGATATCGAAACGGTTTCGACCGACTATGCGGTCACACTCGACGAAGAACGCGCCCTGAAGCGCGAAACAACGGTCGCACTGGATTTCGGCACCATTGCGGTCAACGACAAGCTCAATCTGTACCTGTTCGGCACGCCCGGCCAGGAGCGCTTCGATTTTATGTGGGAACACCTGGCGCTCGGCGCCCTTGGCTATGTGGTGATGGTGGATAGTTGCCGGCCGGGACACTTTGCCGAGACGGCACGCCTGATGGATCGCTTCGCCGAGATCACCGATGCGCCGTTTATTATCGCCGCGAATAAACAAGACGACGAGACTGCGCTCCCGGTAGGGTATGTTCGGCGGCGCCTCGGTGTGCCGATCGATGTGCCGGTGCTGCCATGCGTAGCCACAGAACGAGGCAGCGTCAAGGCGGTGCTGCTTGGATTGCTCAAGCATATCGCCGCCCGTCATCAATCCGCAACAACCACCGTCGCCTCCTGATTGAGCCGCGTAACGAACAATCCTGCGTTGTCGCATGTCGGCGGATTCGCCAGCATGCGACAGCGTTGGTACGTTTAGATCCAGGTGCATTTCATGTGCCTCACTTATGCTAGACTGAGTCACCAAACCCGGTTGGTGCATAGCAGCCCTGAGGCAACCAATGGAACGCACAATCCCCTTCTCGATTTTCGATCTCCTGCGTACAGATCTCGGCGCCGACGTACAGGTTCTGCGTTGCACCAAAGCAACGCTGGTACGAATCTCGCATGCCATTGAAGATGCGGTGTTACGCAACCGGGTGCCGGCACTGATCTTTACGGGGTTTCAGGAATCGAGCCATTGGCGCGAAGAAACGGCCCGCTACCAGGCGCTTTCGGAAGTCGCCCAGCAGATCTGCATCTTTGCCGGCTCCCCATTGCCGCCTGAATCGGACGCCCGTCAACTACACGTCACACTTTCCAATACTGATCCATTGCGCCAGGAATGGTTTCTGATCGTGCTGAGCACGCGCTTCGCGCTGGTGCTTTGTGGTCAGGATCTGCATATGTCGGCCGGTGATCAGGCCACCCGTGAGTTCGATACGATCTGGAGTTTCGAGTCCGATATTGTCAATCGGGTGCTGGATCGGATGGAAACGGTGGTGGCCAACTATCGCCCCGAACGATTGCCGGTGCTGCGCGACGCCCGCGCCAACATACCGCTTGAAAACCTCGATCCACGCCTGATCACCCAACTTATCAACGAACTGGTCGGCTATCAGGAACACTTGCAGCGCTCGCTTCGGGCAACATCGCGCCAACTGGCCCATGAAATACACTTACGCGCCGATCTGGTCGAGGCGCTGGTGCATGATATGCGCACACCGATCCAGTCGATTATGCAGACGATCGAGTTTGTACGGGAGACTGCGGAACTTGATATGCAGATGCGCGAAGAGATGCTGGAGTTGAGCATGCAAGGCGCGGCCAATCTCGAACGCCTGGTGCAAACCATCCTCGATACCAATCAGCTTGAGTCGGGCAATCTCAAACTCGATCTCAGTCCGATCGCGCCGAAACGCCTGGTGCATGAGGCATTGGGAACGATGGAGCCGCTGCTTAAACTCGCCGGCATTCAGTTCGACATCGCGGTAGCGAACGATCTCGTTCTGATGGTATGCGACATTCAGTTGATCAGTCGGGTTCTGCAGAATCTGGTCGGCAACTCCAGTCGCTATACCGAACACGGCGGCCAGGTGCGAATTGAAATCGAGTCGGGCCGCAACAACACGGTGATCCTGCGGGTGCGCGACACAGGAAGCGGTATTCCGGCCGACTCGTTGCCGCATATCTTCAAACGCTACTACCAGGACAGTACATCGCGGCGGCGCAGCAGCGGCATTGGCCTTTACTTCTGCCGGCTCGTCGTCGAGGCCCACGGCGGCAGCATTCGCGCCGACAGCCAACTCGGTATCGGCACCACCATCACGATTGCGTTGCCGATCTTGCCGCCGAACCGGCGTGACCCAGCGTAACAAGGCGCCCGGTTAGCGCGCGCGCCGGCGTTTGAAGGTGCGTCCGAGGCGACCGATCAAGATCGGCGGCCGGCGTCGTTCGACCGGCAGCAAGGCGCCGACTTCGCTCTTCTGGCCCATAATCAGGCGTGCGATCTGCATGGATCCGTCACGGGGAACGGCATCGGCCAGCCGGGCAACCGTGGCGGCGTAGCGATCGGCTTCCTCAAGATCGCGCACCGCACCGGCGATCCGTTCGTTGGTAGGACAGAACATCCCCAATTCGTAATTCAACACAAAGTCGATGTTCCCCTGCTCCTGCTTGCCGACGGCTTCGGTGACAACCACCGGGCGGCGCATAACCAACGACTCCATCAGCGTACCCGGCCCGGCCTTGGTGACAACAATATCGCTGGCGGCCATCAGGGTTTCCATGTTGTTCACAAAGCCGAACACCTGCGTATGGGCGCCCCGTGAGCGGGCCGTTAGTCCCTCGTAGAGCACGCGATTCTTGCCGGTAACCACCAATAGTTGATGCTGCGGAAAGCGTTCCTCCAACAACATCACCAACTGGTGCAAGCGGCCCGAACCGACGCCGCCGCTGGTAAGCAAGATGGTGAAGCGATCATCCTCGGTGGCGAGCGCTGCCCGCGCCGCCTTTTTGTCCAGGTTACTATCGGCGAATTTCGGATGCACCGGAAAGCCGGTTCGCCGCATCTTGCTCGGCGGCATGCCGCGCCGATACATCAACTGGTAGGCCTCATCGGTGGGCAGCAAGGTCATATCGACGCCTGGGTACGTCCAGGATGCGTGTAACGTCACCAGATCCGTCACCACCGTAATAATCCGGCAGGGCAGGCTCTGAGTACGCCGGACGGCCGCCACAAACCGGTGCACCAGCGGATGCGTCACCACCACGACACTCGGCCGCGTTTC
This sequence comes from Oscillochloris sp., assembly GCA_012032775.1. Classification (GTDB taxonomy): domain Bacteria; phylum Chloroflexota; class Chloroflexia; order Chloroflexales; family Chloroflexaceae; genus JAAUQO01. Next base: position 9,432 of record JAAUQO010000084.1, read on the forward strand.
CAACAGCAAGCGTGTGATATTGCGCCGTGCCGTCAGATAGACCAACCGCGAAAGCATATCGACCTGGCGCATATTGTTGGTGAGCTGAAACGAGAGATCGTACAGCCGCAGCCAGCGGGTCGAAAGGTTGTCATACATCTCCGGTGCGTTGCGCACCAGAGGAAAATCGGTCAGACGCAAAATATCCTCGATCGCCCAGGATGCCTGACCGCCGCTGACCTGATCGAGTGCGGCACTGATAGCGACTGCGGCGCTACGATGGCCACCGCCGGTATCGGAGATTGCGAAAAGGATATCAACCGGCTTGTGCATCAACATCTCCTTCACATTCTGCATGCTGCATGCTGAATTTCCGCATTGCGTTTCTCAAGGGCTGCCTGGTTAAAAAACCCACTTCTCACCTCTGCCATGCTGCAAGGGCAGCTTGCACACATTTAGCGGTGATGATGGGCATCATAATCGGCAATGATTTTATCCGCAATCGTGAGTGCGGCGCGTGGTTGGCCGGCTTCAGCCGCACACTGGCGCATCGAGGCCAGCAGGGTTGGGCGGGCCAGCAGGTTCCGCACCGCCAGCGGCACAGTGTCGCACATCCGCAATTGCACCCCGGCGCCGTGGCTCACCACAAAGTCGGCGTTCCACTCCTCGTGGCCGGGGATCGGGTCGATCACCACCAGCGGCGTGCCGCGGGCCAGAACCTCACTGACAATCAACCCCCCGGCTTTGGTGATCACAATATCACTGGCGGCGATCAAATCATCGACATAATCGATAAAGCCATGCACCCGGATCTGCAAGCATTCGCTCGACGGCACGTCCTGCAATGTGCCGGCAAGAGCCTCATTCCGGCCCGCCACCACAAGCAATATGCCGCGCACATCGCTGCGTAACAAACCCAGCACAACTTTGCGAATATGCTCATTATCGACACCACCGCCGAAAAGCGTGATCACCGCGCTGTCGAGCGGCAAATTCCGCCTTCGGCGCGCATCATCGCGATCATTCGGCTCGGCGGCACTGAGATCGATCGGAATACCACTAACAATGATTTGATTGGCGGAAACTCCGCGCAAGATCAACTGCTGGCGGGTCTGCTCGTCGGCAACAAAATAGCCGTCCAGATCGGTGTAAGTCCAGAACGTATGGGCGGCGAAATCGGTGATCACACAATAGATCGGCTGATTCAGGCGCGCATTACGCCGCAGCCGCGTCAGCAACTCCATCGGCAAGAAATGGGTGCAGATAATCACATCGGGTTGGAAGGCGCGCAATACCTCTTTCAGGCCGTTGGTACCGATACTTTCGACGATCTTGCGGATCGCATTCGTCATTTCGGCCAGATTGGGATCGGCATTGGTTTGGGTGTAAAAATAGCCCCAGACCAGCGGCGCCCGATCGGTCAGATCAAGATAAGAACCGGCATACGCGCGGCGAAAAAAGCGTGGGGTATGATCGAGCACATCCTCGACCCGCACTTCGCCCGGTTGGCGGCGACTCAGCGCCACAGCAAGCGCTTCGGCGGCGCGTTTGTGGCCGGTGCCGACTGATGCATGTAACAGAAGAACCCGCGGCATAGGCAGCCTGTACTTTCTGCGTCGTGTGCGGCTGCACACGCAGCCTTGATCTGTATCCTACCATAAGCGCTTGTCGGCGGATGTTACCGCCTGCGGCAGCCCGGAAGAAACCTTTCTTCAAGCGAACCATATCATTGACAGCAGTACGGCTTGGCGGTATACTCCGGCCATCGTACCGTTATAAGAAACTTACTTCGATGTTTATGCGTTGCTCCAAGCAGTTCAAGCGCAGCAAAAAGCCGGCCGCACGGTCTGGTTAGTAGCGCTTGTCCGCGAACATCGACGGCAGGCCCGCTCACCAGACATGGTGAGGCGGGTTTTTTGTTTGCACTACGCAGGAGGATCCCGATGAAAAAGCAGTTCGTGAAACCACAGCCGATCGCCATGCCCGCCGTTGCTTACACGCCGCGCTTCTGTCGCCCGGAGTTGTTTGGGGCTTGCCAATGCAGACGGGGGTTTAGTGAACATGTCGTTGCATAATCGCTTTGCGTTGATCGACTCGACCCTGCGCGAGGGCGAGCAGTTCGCCACCGCCCATTTCAGCAGCGCGCAACGAATCGCCATCGCCGAGGCCCTCGACGCCTTCGGGATCGAGTATCTTGAGCTTACCTCGCCCGCCGCTTCGCCGCAGAGCGCCCGTGATCTGGAAACGATCGCCCGGCGCGGCCTGCGTGCCCGCGTCCTCACCCACACTCGCTGCCACCTTGATGATGCCCGGCTCGCCGTTGAACACGGCGCCCAGGGTGTGAATCTGTTGTTCGCCACCTCCGATCAGTTACGCCACGCCAGCCACGGCCTCGATCTCGACACGATTCTGGAGCGCGCCGAGATTGTGATCGCTTATTTACGTCGCCACGGCGTTGCGGTGCGTTTCTCGTGCGAAGACACTTTCCGTACCGACCCCAGCCAGATGTTGCGGATCTACCGCGCTGTCGAGGGTATGGGCGTGCAACGGGTTGGATTGGCCGACACGGTCGGGATCGCCTCGCCGCGCGAAGTCCAGGCGCGGGTTGCCCTTGTGCGCGCCGCCTTGCATTGCGAGATCGAGTTTCACGGCCATAACGACACCGGCTGCGCCGTGGCAAATGCGTTTTGCGCCTGGGAAGCCGGCGCAACCCATATCGATGTGACGGTGCTCGGGATCGGCGAACGCAACGGTATCAGCTCGCTCGGCGGCATGATCGCCCGCCTCTCAGCCGTCGATCCGGCCCTCACCGCCCACTATGATCTGGCAGCATTGCCCGCGATCGATCACATGGTTGCGGCGATGGTCGATATTGCGATCCCCTTCGACGCCCCGATCTCCAGCCCTTTCGCCTTTCATCACAAAGCCGGTATGCATACCAAGGCCGTGCTGGCCGACCCGCGCAGCTACGAAGTTCTCGACCCGGCCCGTTTCGGGCGCATGCGCAGTGTCGCCGTGGCTCATCGGCTGGTCGGCTGGCATGCCCTGGCCGAACGCGCCCGTGAGCTGGGGATTGTGTTAAGCGAGCCGGCAGCTCGCAACGCCGCCGCCCAGATCAAGGCCCTGGCCGACCACCACGACCTGAATAGCACGGCGGTTGACGAGATTCTGTATACGTATGCGGAATGAATGCGAAATGCGGAGGGATATGGCCATGACACTTACACTCAGCGAGCAGATTTTGTCGCGGGCGGCCGGGCGCCCGGTGCGGGCCGGTGATCTGGTGACGGTGAACGTGGATCTGGTGATGTTGCACGATAGCCTCGCGCCGAGCATTATCCGGATTATGCACGATGAACTGGGCGCCGAACGGGTGCATGATCCGGAGCGGATCGCGGTGGTGATCGACCATGTTGCGCCCGCCGCCAGTGTGCAAACGGCCGAGAAGCAGGCCGAGTTACGGCGCTGGGTGCGCTCACAGGGCATCGGCAATCTGTTCGATGTCGGGCGCGGGATCTCGCATCCGGTGCTGGTTGAAGAGGGCCTGGCCCGCCCAGGGATGCTGATCATCGGCAGCGATAGCCATTCGACGGCCTATGGCTGCGTTGGTGCTTTCGGCAGCGGCATGGGATCGACCGATATCGCACTTGCGGCTGCCACCGGCCGCACCTGGCTACGGGTTCCCGAGACGGTGCTGGTGCGGGCGTATGGCCGCTTCGCGCCTGGTGTGAGCGCCAAGGATCTCGGGCTTTACGCCGCCCGCATGCTGCGCGCCGACGGCGCAACCTACGCCGCGATCGAATGGCACGGCGTGGCGTTCCTGAGCGTGATGGAGCGCATGACCCTGGCGACCCTCTCGATTGAGTTGGGCGCAAAGGCCGGGATCATCCCGCCTGACGGAACCGAACACGCGACATCTTCGCCGCTGCGGGTGCAGGAAGGCGCCGCCTACAGCCGCATCCTCGATGTTGATCTGAACGAGCTACAACCACAGGTAAGTGTGCCGCACACTGTCGATAACGTCCGCAACCTGAACGACATTGGCCGCGTGGCGGTGGATGTGGTCTACCTCGGCACCTGCACCAACGGCCACTACGAAGACATGGCGGCGGCGGCGCGAGTATTGCGTGGGCGCCGGCTGGCGCCCGGCATGCGCATGCTGGTGGTGCCGGCCAGCGCTCAGGCCCTCCAACGAGCGGTTGAAGACGGCACCCTGACGACGTTGCTGGCGGCCGGGGCCACGATCGGCACCCCCGGTTGCGGCGCGTGCATCGGCCGGCATATGGGCGTGCTTGCACCCGGCGAGACATGCCTGTTCACGGGGAATCGCAACTTTCGCGGCCGCATGGGTAGCCCGCAGGCGAATATTTACCTCGCCTCGCCGGAAGTTGCCGCCGCCACGGCGCTCACCGGCTACATCACGCACCCGCAGGAAATTGTGTAAGGGTGATACGGCCCGCAGGCCGCATCGCCCACGAAGGAGGACAACACCATGGCGCGGATATGGATCTTCGGCCAGGACGTGAATACCGATCAGATCGTGCCGGGGCGCTATGCGCCGTACATGCTCAAGGACGAGTCGGAGTTGCGACGCTACCCATTCGTCGAACATCGCCCCGAATTTGCCGCCACGGTGTGGCCGGGCGATATTCTGGTGGCCGGGCCGAATTTCGGCTGCGGCAGCTCGCGCGAGTACGCGCCCCAGGCCTTGAAACTGGTCGGCGTGGGTGCGATTATCGCGCCGCTGTTTGCGCGGATCTTCTTTCGCAACGCGCTTAATCTCGGCATTCCCTGCTTCACGGCCGACCTGCGCGATCAATTGTGCGACGGCGACGAGGTTGCGCTGAATCTGGAGCAAGGTGTGATCTGCACCAACGACGGACTGCGGATCAGCTTGCCCCACCCCGAAGCATTTATGCGCGAGATCTGGGCGGCCGGCGGGATCGTGCCCTATTATCGGCAATACGGCCGGTTTCCGGGTGAGCGTACGCTGACAGGGTGACACGCTGACAGCTTGATATGCATGCCGGCGTCAGCAGATAGTTCGAACATCGACGCACATACGTAGTCGCCCGGTTCGCCCGCATCAACAAGAGGAACATCATGCAGATTTGTGTTATTCCCGGCGACGGCATCGGGCCTGAGGTGATCGGCGCGGCAGTGCCGGTGCTGCGTGTATTGGCGCCGGATGTACGGCTCGTTACGGCTGAGGCCGGCTGGGATGTCTTTCAGCGCCATGGAAGCGCCCTGCCGGAATCAACCCTGGCGGCGGCGCAAGCCGCAGATGCAATTCTGTTCGGCGCAGTGGCCTCGCCCAGCCACCCGGTTGCGGGCTATCGCAGTCCGATCGTGCAGTTACGCCGTTCACTGGATCTGTACGCCAACATCAGGCCGGTGGAAGTAATGGCCGATCCGCTCCAACACAACTATCGGTCACCATTACAAGAAGGCTATGAATCGGCAGCGAATCGGCTTCGGCCTTCAGCCTTCAGCCTTCAGCCTTCGCTCGTGGTTGTGCGTGAGAACACCGAAGGATTGTACGCCGGACGCGAACGGCTGGAGGACGACGGCGAAACCGCAATCGCCGAACGGTGATCACCCGCCGGGCGAGCACCCGGATTGTGCGCAGCGCCTGCGAACTGGCCCGCACCCGCGCCACAACCCTGGGGCGGCCGGGCAAACTCACGATCGTGCATAAGGCGAATGTGCTGCGGGTAAGCGACGGTCTGTTTCGCCGCGTGGCGCTGGAGGTTGCCGCCGACTACCCGGATCTGCGGGTTGAGGAGTTACTGGTGGATGTGGCGGCCATGGATCTGGCGCGCTCGGCGGAACGCTTCGACGTGATTGTGACCACGAATCTTTATGGCGACATCCTTTCGGATGTGGCCTGCATCCACGGCGGTGGCCTGGGGCTTGCGCCGAGCGCCAATCTCGGCGAACGACAGGCCCTGTTCGAGCCGGTACATGGCGCTGCGCCCGACATCGCCGGGCGGGGAGTCGCGAACCCGTTGGCGGCGCTGCGCTGTGTGGCGCTGCTTCTGGAATGGCGCGGCCGCGCAGAACCCGCCGCACGGTTGCGCACCGCCATCGCGCAGGTGTTGGCGCACGGCCCACACACCCCCGACCTAGGCGGGACTGCGACCAGCGCCGAAGTTAGCGCGACGGTGTTAGGCAGGCTTGAGTGACGAATTCTGCATGGCCTTGTTCGCCCTGCCCGGCTGTATCCTGTGTGCTGTAGTTTGACTGAAAGGAAACCCAACCGATGAACGCCAACTGCCCCGAATGCGCCGCCGAGATCAGCTTGCCCGCCGGAACCGTCGAGAGCGAGATTATCGTATGCCCTGATTGCGGCGCCGAGCTTGAAGTGGTCGGCTTGAACCCGCCGGAATTGGCTCTGGCGCCCGAGGTCGAGGAAGATTGGGGCGAATAATGTGTTGTTAGTGGGTTGCTCACAAATGAGCAACCCACCAACAAATAAATGAGGAAGCAAAAATCTATGCGTATCGGAATACTGTGTTCGCGCATTCGGGCCGAGGAAAAATTACTTTTCAGCGAGTTGGAACGTCGCAACCTCGACTATGTCAAAATCGACGACCGCGAGCAGATCTTCGAACTGCACCACTATGCATACCCGTACGATGTGATTGTAGAGCGCTGCATCCAGCATAGCCGGGCGCTCTACATGCTCAAGATTTTGAACGACGCCGGCGTTCCGACGGTTAACACCTACCATGTCGCGCTCACCTGCGGCGACAAGTTCCTCACCACACAGGCCCTTATCCACGCCGGGGTCGCCACACCGCGCTGCCTGTTGGCGTTCACCCCGGAAAGCGCCCTGGCCGCGATTGAGCAACTCGGCTATCCGGTGGTGCTCAAGCCGGTGGTCGGTTCGTGGGGCCGTATGGTGAGCAAGATCAACGACCGCGATGCGGCCGAGGCGGTATTGGAGCATCGCGATGTACTCGGCAGCTACCAGCACGCGATCTTTTATATTCAGGAATATATCGAGAAGCCGGGCCGCGATATTCGCACCTTTGTGGTTGTTGATGAGTGTATTGCCGGGATTTATCGCAGCAGCGCGCACTGGATCACGAACACCGCACGCGGCGGCACCGCCACAAACTGCCCGATCACACCTGCGATCGCCGATCTGAGCCTGCGCGCGGCCCAGGCCGTCGGCGGCGGGATTGTCGCCATCGATCTGCTCGAAACCGAGGATGGCCGCCTGCTGGTGAACGAGGTCAACTACACCATGGAGTTCCGCAACAGCATCGATACCACCGGCGTGAATATTCCGGGCCGGATCATCGATTATGTGATTGCCGTCGGAAAGAATGTATAGCGAGGTTATTGGTGTAAACCGATAGCCCCAAAGAATCACTATGTCGTTTCGAGTAAGTATTGTCGGCGCTTCCGGCTATGTCGGCGGCGAGTTGTTGCGCCTGCTGCTGATGCATCCCGAGGTGACGGTAGCGCAGGCGACCAGCGCACGCCAGGCTGGGCGTTATGTCTATCAGGTACATCCCAATCTGCGCAGCATCACCACGCTGCAGTTCGTGCATCCCGAAAAACTGGAGCCATGCGATCTGCTGTTCCTGGCCCTGCCACATGGCGAGGCGGCGCGGGCGATCGGGCGTTACACCGGCCTGGCCGAGCGGATCATCGATTGTTCGGCCGATTTTCGGCTCGCCGATCCGGCCCACTACCAGCGTTGGTACGGCGAAGCACATCCCGCCCCCGACTGGCTGGATCGTTTTGTGTATGGCTTGCCCGAGGTGCGGCGGGAGGATTTGCGCGGCGCCCACTATGCCAGTGGCGTCGGCTGTAATGCGACTGCCGCCAATCTTGCGTTGTTGCCGCTGGTGCGCGCCGGCTTGCTCGACAGCGCAAAGCCGATTATTGTTGAGGTGAAAGTCGGCTCGTCGGAGGGCGGCGCAGCAGCGAGCGAAAGCAGCCATCACCCCGAGCGAGCCGGCGCGGTGCGTTCCTTTGCGCCGGTTGGGCATCGTCATACCGCCGAGGTGCAGCAGATCACCGGCCTGAGCAACGTCCATCTGTCGATAACATCGGTTGAGTTGGTACGCGGCGCCCTGGCGACGGCCCAGGCATTTGCCGCCGGACCGCTCAAAGAGGCCGATCTCTGGCGGGCCTACCGGGCCTTCGCCCAGGATCAGCCGTTTGTGCGGATCGTAAAAGAGCGCCAGGGGATCTACCGCTATCCGGAGCCAAAAATCCTCGCCGGCAGCAACTACGCCGACATTGGTTTTGCCCATAACCACGAGACCGGCCGGATCGTGAGTATCTGCGCGATCGACAACTTGATGAAGGGCGCCGCCGGCAGCGCCGTGCAGTGCATGAACCTGATGTGCGGATTCGCCGAAACCGCCGGCCTGACATTCCCCGGCTTACACCCTGGGTAGGATCAAGACAACATGCGAAATTCCCGCCCCATTTCGCCTTTTGCCTTTTGCATTCACGCCGGGTGTTGCGATGGTACGCCGAAAACACTATAATAGCCACAAGCGTGCCTACCGGGTGCGTCACTCCGGATCTCCCGTTTCCGCCAACAGAGTTGCCCGTAGATACCATAAAAGTGATCGCCGCAAGCCGGAGAAGTACCCATGGGGTTGATTAAGAAAGTCGGCACAAAGGCGTTGGGAACGCCGCAAACCAACGAAAGCGCACGCCCGACCGATGCAGCGCGCGACGAAGGTACTCGCCAGATGCCGCCGCCTGTGCGCGATGAAGGTACTCGCCAGATGCCGCCGGCCCTGCCGTCCCCGCCGGCACAGCCTGACGAAACAAAGCGTGGGATCGGCACGATCCAGATGTTGCCGACCGGCACGGTGTTGCAGGGTCGCTATCAGATCGAGGAGCCGATCGGCATTGGTGGAATGAGTGTGGTGTATCGCGGGCGCGACTTGCGATTTAAGGATGTTGCGCGTTACTGTGCCGTAAAAGAGATGGCCCAGAGCGCCCCCGATTCGCAGACCCGCCTGCTCAACCTGAAGAATTTCGAGCGTGAGGCCAGTCTCCTGGCCACATTGCAGCATCCCGCCATCCCGAAAGTGTACGATTTCTTCGAGGAAAGCGGCCGGATCTATCTGGTGATGGAGTTGATCGAGGGTAAAGATCTGGAAACGGTGCTGGAAGAAGCCGGCGCCCCACTCAACGAGTTGCGGGTAACGCGCTGGGCCGTGCAGATCTGTGATGTGCTGGCATACCTCCACAACCACAAGCCCGAAACAATTGTCTTCCGCGATATGAAGCCCTCGAATGTCATGGTGAGCGGCAACGGCGACACCGAGCGGATCGTGCTGATCGACTTCGGGATTGCGCGCAACCTGAACCGCGACAATCAGAAGAAGGGCACGATGATCGGAACCGAGGGCTATTCGCCGCCCGAACAGTATCGCGGCACCGCTGAACCAGTCGGCGATATTTATGCGCTCGGCGCAAGTTTGCACCATCTTCTGACCAATACCGATCCACGCCTTGAAACGCCGTTCACATTTCAGGAACGGCCGGTTCGCCAGATTAATCCTGCCGCCTCACCTGAGATTGAAGCGATTATCGTCAAAGCACTTGAGTACGATATGGCGAGCCGCTGGCAAACCGCCGAGGAGATGCGGCGGGTGCTGTTTGCAGTGCCGGGTATGGCTGGGGCCGGCGCTGCCGGTGTGGCACTGCCGATGGCGGCTGCAACAGTGGCCAAGGCCACGCAAGGCACCGAGGTTATCTGGTCGTTTAAGTGCGAGGATGAAATCCGTTCGTCACCATGTGTGGCCGGCGGAATGCTGTTCGTCGGCTGCTACGACACCAATATCTACGCGCTTGATCTGGCCCGCGGCGAGTTCCGCTGGAAGTATGCAACCGATGGCGGGATCAGTTCCTCGCCGGCGGTCTGGCAGGATCTGGTGGTGGTCGGCTCGGAAGACGGCGCGGTATACGGTTTGGACATGCGGCGCGGGAGCTTGCGCTGGACGTTTCGTACCGGTAAGCCGGTGCGCTCGTCGCCGCGGGTTGAAGAGCGCGTGATCTTCGTCGGCTCCGACGATCAACACATCTATGCCATCGACGGGATGCGCGGCACGGTGATCTGGAAGTATCGTACCTGGAATCCAATCCGCTCGTCGGCGTATATCGCGAATGATGTGATCTATATCGGCGGTGATGACGGCCACGTCTATTGCCTCGATATGCGCAATGGCGGCGTGAAGTGGAAGCAGCGCACCCAACAGCCGGTGCGCTCATCGCCGACCTACGCCGAGGGCCTGGTGTTTGTCGGCTCGCTCGACCAGAATCTGTATGCGCTCGATGCCGCCGGTGGTTGGCCGGCCTGGCGCTACCGCACCGGTCACTATATTAATGCCTCGCCCTGTGTCGTCGGCACGCGCGTCTTTATCGCCGGCATCGACGGCTTTGTTTATGCGCTCGACGCCAAGAACGGTCGTCTCGTCTGGAAGTACGAGGTCGGCAACCAGGTCACGTCATCGCCGAAGGTCGAGGGCGGGCGACTGTATGTCGGCGGCGTCGATGGCTTTGTCTACTGCCTTGACGCCGGCACCGGCGAGTTGATCTGGAAGCATGCCACCGGCGGCCCGGTTGTTTCGACCCCGACCGTCCTCGCTGGAGTCGTGTACATCGGTTCGATGGATCATACGGTCTATGCTCTGAAGGCGTAACTATGACGTTTTTTCGCAAGCTCTTCAGCACCGACAACGCCGCCGGTTCCGAGCCGCCCACACCACCGTCCGACCAATCGCCGTCGGAGGAGCCTGAAGAGTCGCCGCCGCAGCCGGCCACCGAGACGCCCCCCTCTGCTGATGATGCCTGGTGGGCCAGTTCGCCCGCCGAGGGTGAAGCGCCGCCGGCCAACCAGTCGGCAACCGCGCAGCATAGCAACGCTGCGGCGCCTGAAGAGCCGGAGAGTTCAACTCAGGAAGAAGAGACGGCGCCGTTCAGTGTGCTTGAAATCGCCCAGGCCCGTGATAAGATCGCCGCAGAACAGGCCGACGATGCAGCCGAACCTACGGAAGCAGTCGCCGACACCGCTGCCGAGAACGAAGAAGGGTTGGAAGGCACGCGGTTTCTCCCCGAAGATAGCGCGCCCAGCATCAGCGCGCAGCGTTCGCAGCAGGGCCTCGCAGCCACGGCACTGCGTGATATCGGCCGGGTGCGTGAGGTGAACCAGGATAGTGTCTTCGCGATGATCACAACCCTGCCCCGCGAGGAGAACGATCTCTCGGTGGGTCTGTTTGTGGTTGCCGATGGAATGGGCGGCCACGACGGCGGCGAGATCGCCAGCCGGCTTGCAGTACGTACGGTTGTCCATCAGGTGCTGAGCCAGTTGGTGTTGCCGGCCTTCGACGATACGCTCGATATGGCGCTTCAACCGATGATGATCGCGGCGGTGCAAGCCGCCAACGAAGTGATCTGGGAGTATGCGCGGGCCAACAACAGCGATATGGGAACCACCTGCACGGCGACGCTGATGATCGGCCAGAGTCTGTATATCGCCCATGTCGGCGACTCGCGGGCCTATCTGTTCGAGCCGGGTGGGTTGCGTTTGCTCACCAATGATCACAGCACCGTTGGGCGCTTAATTCAGATGGGCCAGTTGGAGCCAAGCGAGGCGCGCGAACATCCGTTGCGCAATCAGTTGTACCGTACCGTCGGCCAGCAACCCCAGATCCAGGTCGATTTTACCTACCAGCAGGTCGGCACTGCCTCGCATGTGTTGCTCTGCTCGGACGGATTGTGGGGCATGATCGACGAATCACATATGATGCAGGCACTGGCCCGCAGCCCCTGGCCACAAGATGCATGTCACGAACTGATCGCACTGGCGAATCTCGCCGGCGGCGATGACAATATCTCGGCGGTAGTTGTATCGTTGCCGATTGCTGCGAGGTAACCAATGGGTTCAGGGATTCAACTCCGCTCGACCTGAGTCGAAGCGCACTCGCCGAAAGTAACGAGCCGCAACTCGTGTATGTGCTGCTGGAACTGACGGCGCAGGGCGTTTCGACGGCACTGCCGAAATTACCGATCAACCTGTGTCTGGTGATCGATCGCAGCTCGTCGATGCGCGGCGAACGCCTGCAACAGGTGAAAGATGCCGCCGCACGAATCGTCGATATGCTCGGCGACGACGACTATTTCTCGCTGGTTACCTTTAACGACCGGGCCGAGGTTGTGGTGGCCGCGCAACGGGCGCGCAATCGCAGCGATCTGAAGCGCATGATCGGCAATGTCGAGGCGGCCGGCGGCACCGAGATGGCGACCGGGCTGGCGCTGGCTTTGCAAGAGATCCAGCGCCCGATGCTCTCACGCGGGGTGAGCCGGATGTTGCTGCTGACCGATGGGCGCACCTATGGCGACGAGGGCCGTTGTGTCGAGATTGTGCGCCGCGCCCAGGGCCGCAGTATCGGGCTGACTGCACTCGGCATCGGCAGTGAGTGGAACGAAGACCTGCTTGAGACCATGGCGGCCCGTGAGAATAGCCGCACGCAGTACATCACCTCGGCGAGCGAGATCACCCAGATCTTCACCGATGAGGTGAAACGCATGCACTCGATCTTCGCCCAGGATGTAGCGCTGCGGGTTGAGGTACGCCCCGGCGCAATGCTGCGTTCGCTTGATCGGGTGCGCCCGTTTATCGCCACAATCCAGGCCCTCGAAGAAAAGGAGTTGGTGTGGGCGGCGAATATGGGCGACTGGCCGGGCAGCGACTCGCAGGCATTTTTGCTGGAGGTGGTTGTGCCGCCGCTGCAAGTGGGCGATCACCCGTTACTACGCATGACATTGCGCTACAGTTTGCCGGGGATGAATCTGTATAATCAGCAGGCCGATCTTGTGTTGCGCCTTGGCGTGCGCCCGCCCGATAGCGTATCGTACGAGGTTGATGCGACCGTACGCCACTGGTTGGAGCGCCTGGTTGCCTATCGTTTGCAGGCAAACGCCTGGCAAGATGTCGAGGCCGGCCGGATCGAAGAGGCAACCCGGCGCTTGCAGATGGCCGGAACCCGCCTCTTTGAAGCCGGCGAGGTTGATCTGGCGCGCACCGTGCAAGATGAAGCGACCCGCTTGTTACGTTCGGGGAGTACGACCGCCGAGGGGCGAAAGCGGATTAAGTACGGCACACGCGGCCTGGCGGGGCCGGCCGAGGACTCATAACATGCAACGCTGTAGTCACTGTAACGCCCAACAGATGGATGGTGCGATCTTCTGCGCGGAGTGCGGCGCCACGATGATGCCGATTGGCCATCGTCGTGAGACGACGGCGGCTTTGAATAAGGCGGCCCACGAGGGCCAACTGGTCGAGGAGATCGCCGCGAATGTTGTGCGGCGCCGGCAACTTCGGCAACTCCGGCGATCAGCCTGGTGGTGATCAACAGTGGGCGGCGGATCGCACTGGATGTGGGCGAAGAGTTGTTGGTCGGGCGGAAAGATAACCAGCGCGGCATTTTCCCCGATGTCGATCTCGGCCTCGACGGCGGCTATGATGCGGGGGTCTCGCGCCGCCACGCGATTATTGCACCCCAGGGCGACGGCTACGCGCTGGAAGATCTGGCGAGCGCGAACGGAACCTTTATTAATGGGAAGCGTCTGGCACCACAGGCGCCGACGCCGATCCATCACGGCGACGAATTGAAATTCGGTACGTTGATCTTGCGCTTCGAGATTGGCTGAAACAAGATTTCGGAAGGGGAGCGTTGTGGCAAAGACGGTTATTCTGCATCTGAGTGGTGAGGATCCGCTGTTGGCCGATATCGATCAGGAGCCGAACCCAAGCGATCAGTACATCAAGGTGACGAATATGCGCAAGCGCGACGGCAAGCCGGTGCCGTATCTGGCTGCCGGTGTGCAGGCGGTGATCTTTCCCTGGCATCGGATTACCTTTATTGAGATGATGCCCAGCGAGGAAGAGCGCAGCTCGGTGGTCGATTTCTTCCGAATGTAAGGATCTTCGGGGCGCGGGCGAGAATTGGGCGGCGCATGCGCCGCCCTTACGATTCGTGGGCGGCGCATGGTTGTCGGTATGACTGCGCGGAGGATACGCCTGGCGGGCACTTGCCGGGCGACCGCGAGCGCTGCGGCGGGCATGAACGAGTCCATAACCAGGCCAATCAAGCTGAAAGAACTGGTGAAAACGATCGAGCGACTGCGCAAGAGCTAGTACGCTAAACGGACGTAGGCCGACCTGTATTAGTGCGAAGGCACCATGCAGCCTTGCTGCGCTAGATTATGTAGATGAAGGCGGAGATGAACGCGGCCGGCGCTTCAGCGCAAGTTCAACCTGTTCCGTCAACTGATCCAGGGTGAACGGTTTTTCCAGCCAGAGAATACCCTTCGCATTCAGCGATCCGGCGGCTTCCTGAAGTTGCTTGGTTGCCGCGCTACAGATCAAGATCGGGATATTGGTAGTGCTGGGATCGAGCACGGCTTTATCGACCAGATTCCAACCCTCGGCGGTGCCGTCAAAGATCAAATCACAGATCAACAGATCGGGTTGAAGTTCTTTCAATTGAACAAACGCATCACGGTGTTTCGGTGTGGTAACCACTTCATAGCCCTCGTCGCTCAACAGCTCCGAGACCATCTCCAGAAAATCCGGATAGTCGTTGACAACGAAGATGCGAACCTTAGATGCGGGCATATGAGCTCCTACACAAAATCATAAGGGTGTAAGCGATATTTCGAACCGTGTACATAGCAGGTTCCCAAGCACCGGCATACCCCGGTTCGAAGCTACGGCCGTACTGACGCAAACCTTCCGAACCGACAGAAATACGACCGGCGCTCAGCGAATTTTGTGCGCCCGTTTACCACTGATTATATCACGAGGGAAAATTTGTTTCGCAAACGCGGAGCGCGCGCGGTTGTGGGCTTTTTCGG
>JAAUQO010000337.1 GCA_012032775.1 Oscillochloris sp.
GATCGCTCGGTGCGCGCGCTCTCCGGCGGCCAACGGCAACGGGTGGCGATCGCCCGCGCTCTTGCCGTGCGGCCGCGGGTGCTGCTGCTGGACGAACCACTTGCCGCGCTTGATCCGCAACTGCGCCATGAGCTACGGGCGCGCCTGGTTGAACTGATCCGCGCCAGCGGCGTCACGACGCTTTTTGTCACCCATGATCAGGCGGAAGCATTGGCGGTTGCCGACCGCATCGCCGTGATGGATGCCGGGCGGATCGCACAGTTCGGCACACCGCAGGAATTGTGGGAACGTCCACGCAATGCATTTGTCGCGCGTTTTCTCAGTGCCGCAACGATCGTTACTACGCAGCATATCGGCGGCAACCGGGTACAAATTGCGCCCGGCCTCGCAGTGAGCCTGCCCGAGCCAATCTCTGTGTCGCCGGGTGCAGAGGTGCAACTGGCGCTTCGGCCGGGGGAGTTGCGCTGGGGAAGCGCCGGCAGCACAGCAACCGCAGCCCATGTGACGTATGCCGGGGGGGTGTACCACGTGATGGCGGCCACACCCGACGGCACACTGCTGCCATGTACCGCCGAAGCGCCGGTGCAGATTGGTGCGGTCGGCAGTGTCGGAGTGCGTCCGGACGCACGCATGACCGTGGTGCAACCATGAATGCAAAACTCACGATTTTGGGCTGCCGATCCGGCGCTCCATCGACCGGTGCGGCGGCATCCGGCTACCTGATTCAAATCGATAACCGCACCATCCTGATGGACTGCGGCCCCGGCGTGGTACTCGCACTAAGCCAACAGAATTTCGTGCCGGCCCTTGACGCGGTTATTATCAGTCACCGGCACGCTGATCACTGCGCCGATCTACTGGCGCTGGCCTATCAACGTCGCTTCCCGGAGATTCAACCGCCGCTGCCGTTATTCGGTCCACCCGATCTGGCAATCGTTTTGGACGGCCTTGATGCGCTCTTCGGCATGCCCAGCTTATCCAGCCTGGCCCGGCCATTACACGACACCTATGCATTTCACCCGATCACGCCGGGCGAGTCGTTCGCGTGCGCCGGACAACAGGTTCACACCTGTGCGGCGCAGCATCCCGTACCGACCCTGACGATTCGCTGGCCGGATGTAGGGTTGGTCTACACTGCCGACACTGCGCTGACGCCAACCATCACCGCGTTTGCATCGAAGGCCAACCTGCTGCTGGCAGAAGCGACCTATCTGACGCCGGATGGACACGATCTGCACGGACATGGCCACCTGACAGCGGCGCAATCCGGCGAATTAGCCCAGCGTGCGCAGGTGGCGCATCTGGTGCTGACTCATCTTGCTGATGCAGCAAACGCCATCGCAAGTTATGAGCAGGCCAGCCGATGTTTTAAGGGGCCAATCACGATTGCAACGGCTGGAATGGTGCTGCCGCTTGAACGCCATTGAGGCCGGAAGTAAGACCATGAGGGCACACCAGGAAGGAATGTGCGGTGCCGGGCAGCGGCTTTGTAGTCGCCGCCATAGATTTGCCAATCCAATGCTGCACATCGAGATCGACGCCTTCCCGACCATGGCCCATCTTTACTCCAAGGGCGCCGCCGTTGCGCAGATGGCGCGCGCCATAACGACACAGGAGGATATTCGTTTGCGCGAACATCCTCCTGTATGCGGTTCACAAGGTAAAAGACGAATGCGTTACTTCTTCTTGTTATCGGTGCCGGACATAACAGTGGCGCCGCTCATCATCATCTTGCTGAACTCGGTCTGCGCTTCGATCGCCTTCTGGGCAGCGTCCTGCCACGAGGCCATAATCGTCTTCGCCTGATCCATGTCCCAGTTCTGCGTCATATTTACCGGCTCGGCCTTTTTGAGCAGATCGAACCAGTTCTCCGAGAACCGTACCTGCGTCTCCGTCCAATTGCGGGTCAGTTCCAACATCTGGCGTGACCAATCGACGACGCTTGTCGACATCTGCGGCATCCCGGGAACATTCGGCATCCCCGGAATCGTCGGCACTGTAGGCATATTTACGGCGCTGCTCGCAACACCTTCAGCCCACATCCGCGTTACTTCAAGCTGTGCTTCGAGGGCCTGCTTGACGGTACCGCGCCAAGTTTCGACCATTTTCTGCCAGGCTTCCGGGCTCTGGGGCGATGCCATCATCTGCATAGAACCGAGCCAGCTCTCCCAGACCTTCTGCTGGGTGCCTGTCCATGTCTTAACCATCTCGTTGGCTTGCTTCTGCCAATCCATCGTGTGCCTCCTCATCATGCCATATGGCGACGGTATCACCAACATTTGACATCACCGTTCAGCGAATTGCAGCGCTGTTCAGCGAGAATTTGTCACCGTTCAGCGATCTGTTGATGTCTTGAGGGTAGCGATGCAGGTTACATCCGAGTTACGTTCAACCTGCGTGATCATTGATGACGCGGGTTGAACGGTGATTGCAGTGCGTATATTGTGATGTACGGCACTCAAAAACTCAGGCGCCGTTCAAGCGAATCGAGGTGAGGAGTAAGGGTGCGGCGCAGTTGGACATAGTCGCTGGAGATGCGTCGTCCAAGCCGGCGAACAACGCCGATCCGGGTGGTGCGCATCCGGCGCAGGGTGCGGCGTGCGGCCAGATGTCCGAGCCGCAGGGTGCGATCGCGGCGGCCAAGCAGCACAATGGCGACCAAAAAGGCCGGCCAGCCGGGGATGATCGGGAAGATGGCGCCAACGATGCCAATCAGCAAAAACCGATGCCGAGCACACGTCGTGCCGGCTGAACAAGAGATTGTATCGAAGGCAACTTCAGCAGTTGTCGCATAACGATCCTCGAAAAGGGTTGTGATGGAGGTGCCGTCAGTTGCACCATGACACTATTGTACCGGGCGCTGATGAACAGCGCAGGTATAAGACGATGAGATTGAGGTGAAAGTTCTGTTAGAGGCGGGCGATGCCCTGCTGCGCGAGATCGGCGAGCAGCCGGCGTGTCTCGCCGTCGGGTAGAACATCCAGGGTAGCGCGAGCGGTGTCGGTCAGCCGGCGCGCTTCAGCCCGTGCCGGCCCAATTCCGTGGTTGTGGATGCTTGTGGCGAGCCACTGCTGCTCGACCGGATCGGCGCTGTCGAGGGCGGCGAGCAGCCGTTCGGCGTCGCTGTGAGCGGCGGCATAGATAAGCGGCAGGCTGATTATGGCGCGGGCCGAATCGGGGGTTTGTTCCAATGCCCTGATCTCGGCACTGATATGGGCCGCTAACCCAAGGTTGCGTCCATACACTCCGGCGGCGGTGATCGCGGCTTCATCGAGGCCGCCGCAGGCTGCGCCGGATCGGCAGGCCGCCGCAAGCAGCGCGGCACTGGCGCCCGTTGCCCGCGTGATATACGCCTCGTAGGCTTCGTCGGCCGGTTGGAGTTGGGTTACCGGCGTCAATGCACTCTCGGCGATCTGCTGCACCGCCTCGGAATAAAAGCTGATCACACGTGCATCCGGCGAGAGCGCCATCTCGCCGGCGGCCAGGGCGAACAGATAATCGCCGACCATAAGCACAACGCCATTGTCCCAGTCGTTGGTGGCGGCATCGCCGCGCCGGCGTTCGGCAGGATCGATCAAGTCGTCGTGGGTAAGGGTGGCGGCGCGGATCAGTTCGGCAGCGGCGGCGGCGTGCAACACCTGTTCAGTGCGATACTCGCCCAGGCCGGCCGTAAGCAACACTAATCCGGCACGAATAAGATTATTCCCATCGGGGAGACGGGCGCCGGACATTCCGATCACGGCCGAACGGGCGCGAACCGCTCGCGGATGATCGCATGAACCTGCTGCAGATCGGCGTTGAGCGCAGCGGGAAGCGTGATCTGTAGCATAATTCGAGCTTACTGCAAAATCCAGCGTCTTGATCGGCTAAGATACCCGATACAGAATATTGTGTCAACCATCCTTCAACAACGATAATTTGACAGCCGTCGCAGGCGGCTCCACAATAGCGCCGTCACGACAACACAATGCAAGGGGGCTGCGATGTTTGATCTGAGCCGGATCGGACGGGCGATAGGCCTGACGGTCGGTGCTGCGGCGACGTTGGCCGGCGTCGGCGCGGTGGCGGCCGCCATGGCGATGCCGCTGATCAACCGCCTGCTCGGGCCCGATCGTGCCAACATCTGGGCAATGGGCGTGCACGCTGTTGCCACATTGATCGCAGCCCTCGTCATGACTCCGGGCGTCCGGTCGGCGCCTGCG
>JAAUQO010000085.1 GCA_012032775.1 Oscillochloris sp.
TCTGCACGGCTATGGCGAACAGGGCCGGTCGCCCTGGATCCTGATCGGACAACCTTGCATCAGCTTGCGCTGGCGCAGATCGCCGCGATCTTGCAGCGCTGTCCGCCCGGCTCGCCGGCTCAGGCTGAATGGCTGCGCCGGACCCGCTGGACGTTGGAACTGGATTTTGGGCGCTACGCCGGGCCTGCGGCAGGGCCGTAAATCGATTTGCAGTCTCAATACTGCATTTGTCCTAAGGCGGTGTAACCTGCGGCAGACATACCGTAAACGTGCTGCCGCGCCCTTCCTCGCTCTCAACCGTGATTGTGCCGCCGTGCAGATTCAGGATCTCGCGGACGGTATACAGGCCAATGCCCATGCCGCTGCGGCCGCTGTTCTGCACGCGGTAAAACTGCTCAAAAAGATGCGGTACCGCTTCGGCCGGTATGCCAATTCCGCCATCGCTAACCGCGACACACACCTGATTCTCGCGCACTTCCAGATGCACCGTGATCGCCCCACCGGCGCTATACTTCACGGCATTGCCGATCAAATTGTGGAAAACCTGCTCCAGGCGTACCGCGTCACCGGCAACCCACAAACCCTCCGAAGCTCTGGTAATCGCCAGGGTGTGTTGGCGCAAGCCGGGCTGAATATCGGCGGCCACATGGGACAGCAGGGTCGCCAGATCGAGCGGCTCAACATCGATCGTCAACTGATTACTCTGGATGCGTGAGAGATCGAGCAGCGCACCAACCATGCGATTAAGTCGCAAGGTCTGATCGGCGATCAACTTGGCCCGTCGCGCAATCTGCGCCGGCGAGCTATCCTCGACGCGTCGTTGCATAAGCTGGGCCTGACCGAGCAAGGCCGCGAGCGGCGAACGCAGATCGTGCGAGGCGATTGCGATAAACGTATCGCGCACCTCTACCGCCGCCTGGGCGGCATCATACAGCCTGGCGCGCTCGATCGCCTGCGCGGCCTGACCGGCCATCGCAAACAGCACATCGCGATCTTCATCGGCGAAGGCCCGCCGCTCAGCAAAGGTCAGCGCCAGCGAACCAATCGTCCGCCCCTCGATACTCAGCGGCACAACGGCAAACGCCTGATAGTTCAGGGCGGTCATAACCGGCTCCAGACTCGGGAAATCGTTCTGCAAAGAATCCACGCTCTCGAAGTACATCGGCTGGCCGCTCCGTGCAACAACACAGATCGGCATGGCTGAGTCGAGCGGTACCTGATCCCACACCGCCAGCGTATCAGCGGGGAGCGAACTATAGAGCGCGTCGAGGGTACGACCATCGGGACTGATCAGGCGCAACGAACCTGAGGCGGCGCCCAGAGCCGCCAGCGACTGCTTCACAATCACTTCCGCCACCTGGGCCGGAGTCAGCGCTTCGGAGAGGGCCGAAGTAACCGCTTGCAACTGTGCAATCCGGGCGGTGGTGCGTTCGGCGATCGCACGAGCGGCCCGTTCACGCAGCAACAACTCTTCCCGTTCAACGGCTACCTGCTTTGCATCATCGATATCCAGACAAACGCCGAACCACTTGATCACGGCGCCGTCGCCAGCGAACAGCGGGCGACTTTGCACCCGGAACCAGCGATACACCCCATCGTGACGGCGAAAGCGATACTCGATCAAGAACGAGGTCATCGTATCGACCGCTTGCTGCCAGGCCGCCATGATTCGCTCACGGTCGTCAGGATGGATCAACTCCACCCATGCATAGCCCTCGCCGCTGCCGCGTTCGGTGCCGGTAAAATCGTAAAAATTCCGGCTGATATAATCGTTGGCGCCGTCGGGCCGATTGGTGAAGAGGATCGCCGGAACCGCCTCGGCCAGGGCACTATAGCGCGCCTCGCTCTCGCGCAGGGCCGCCTCGGTCTGCCGGCGGTCGGTGATATCGATCGCGGCCGCCGTCAACCCAACCACGGCGTTATCCTGATCACGCAACGGCTCGACCGTCAACTCATACACATATGGTGCGCCGTCGATCCACAACTGCACTTCGCGGCGCTCGCCAATCCCCCGATCGAGCACCCGTTGTTTCACCGCCGTGAGCTGAGCCGCCTCTTGCGGCGCGATCAATTCTTCGTCGCGCCGGCCAATACTGCGCGACGCCGCGAAGGCCGGATGTGGATTGTAGATCCAGGTATAGCGCAGATCGCGGTCCGTGGTATACACCAGAATCGGCGAGTTTTGCAGCGCGACCCGAAAGCGTTCCTCACTGAGCCTGAGGGCATCAGTGGCGGCACGATAGGCGGTGATGTCGTTGGAGATAATCCCCAGGCCGACGATCCGGCCGTCGGAGAGCCGCACCGGGTAGCAGCTTGTGCGCCAGATTCGTAACCCACCGTTTTCCGGCGCCCGTTCTTCGACAATCTCCTGATCGACCCGTGGTTGGCCCGAACTGAGCACCTGCTCGAACAGCGGCTCGATCAACGGCGCTAGATCCGGCAGCATCTCGCGCACAGTTCGGCCAAGATGCCGGGCCGCCGGAAAGCCGTGCATCCGCGCCAGAGCCTCGTTGATGCGCAGAAAGCGATAATCCGGGCCGAGGAAACAGAACCCGATCGGCGCCGTCGTCAGCAGGGTATCGAGCAACGAAAGCGCTTCATCGGCCTGTTCACGGGCGGTGCGCTCGCGCAACAGCAATTCCTCGCGCTCGGCCTCCATTCGCAACGACGCGCTGATATCGGAAGAAACCCCGACCATCCCAACAACATCGCCTTCGGGGCTATACATCGGCGTATTGATCACATACGCCGGAAAGATCACGCCGTCGCGCCGGCGCATAAAATACTGCCCCGCCCAGTGCTCGCCGGCCCGTAGTTGGAGCATAATCTCCTGATCCTGCTGCACCGACAGGTCGGTTGCAACCAGATCGAGGATGTTTTGGCCCAGCGCTTCGGCGCGAGTCCAGCCGTAGAGTTGTTCAGCGGCCTGATTCCAGTAGCGTACCGTGCCGTCGAAGTCGGTCGCGATCACGCCCTGGCCGACCGCATCAAGCAACTGGGCCTGAAAGCGTAGCTCGGCTTCATCGGCTTTGCGCCGGCTGATATCCTCGATAATCGCGATAAAATACTCCGGCGCACCGTCGCTTTGGCGCAACAGCGACACTGTCAGGTTAACCCAGACAATCCCGCCGTCTTTGCGCCGGTAACGCTTTTCCAGATCATACTTGTCGATCTCGCCGGCCTGAAGTTGCTGCGCAAGCGCCAGATCTATCGCCAGATCTTGGGGATGGGTTATCGCCTGAAATGTCAGGTTCAGGAGCTCGGCGCGCGAATAACCGGTAATGGTGCAGAATTGATCATTCATGCGCAGGCAACGGCCATCCATGTCCAGGTGAGCGATCCCAAGCGGCGCGTTGTCGAAGGTTGCACGGAAGCGGGCCTCGCTTTCGCGCAGCGCAGCTTCAGCCGCTTTCCGCGCCGTGATGTCCACCAGCGCACCGATCAGGCGTTGCGGCGCTCCATCGGCATCGCGTGCCAGTTCGCCCCGCGAGTCCAGCCAATGCACACTGCCGTCGGGCCAGATCACCCGATACTCTACCCGGTGTTCGAGATTCTGCGTGATCGTCAGGTGGATTGATTCGTTGACCCGATCGACATCGGCGGGATGCACCCGGTCAATATATTCCTTGGCAGTCCGCCGCGAGTCGTTGGGCACAAAGCCAAAGAGCCGGTCGGTGCTGGGTGAACGCACCACCAGATCATTCCGCAGGTCAAGCTCCCAGGTGCCCATCAGGGCGGCGTCGAGGGCCAGATTCAGGTGGCGTTCGCGATCACGCAGAAGCTGCGCGATTCGCGTCCGATCGGAGACATCGATCCCGGAGGGGATGAGATATTCAACCCGGCCCTGCGGATCTTTGGCCGGCGCAAGCATGAAATCGATCGTAATGAAGTGG
Source organism: Oscillochloris sp. (assembly GCA_012032775.1). GTDB lineage: Bacteria > Chloroflexota > Chloroflexia > Chloroflexales > Chloroflexaceae > JAAUQO01. The sequence continues at coordinate 3,894 of JAAUQO010000085.1, forward strand.
TTTTCGGCCAGGCGTACCGGCACATCGTAACGCACCGTCTCACCATGGGCCACCAGGGTGATGGCATTCTGCAAGCGGTTCTGAATCGCCGGATCGTAGGACCACCAGAAGGTATCGGCAAATGGTTTGCCGATCACATCTTCCGGCATCAGGCCGGCGGCCTGCAACGCGGCGCGATTCGCCTCGATCAGTGTGCCGTCCGGCAGCATCACCCCCACAAAGGCGAAGAGATTGTTGATCACGGTGCGAGCCGAGGGCACATCCAGCACGGCGCCCAGCGGCTCCAGCGCCAGTTCGATCGCGGCGATTGTACCGCGCGAGGTTCGTAATGGATGAAGATACACAACGCGGGAGTTCACAGCAGCGCTGATCAGGGGTAGGGGGCCATTGGAGCGGCTGGCGCTGAATGCGGCCCGTAGCGGCGACTCAAGGGCGGGAAACAGTTCAGCGACGGTTCGCCCAATCAGGTTCTCAACCGTGTCACCGGCCACTGCGGCAAACACCGCATCAAGTTCAATGAATCGCAATTGCCGATCCACCACCGCTCCGCCGCGCTGCGCCGTTGTCCGGCTCTGAGCCACAAGCCTTCCGTTCATTGCTTCCCTGAAATCCTAACGCTGCCGCAGATGTTTGCTGCGCACACGTGGGTTCGAATACCGAATACCGTGTCAGACCATGCCGAGGGGATTTGCCGGTAGTATAACCGAGATTTGATGCATTGTAGCCGCCTAAGGCGCCGTTTTGTGTCAGGGTTTCCCCTGATGTTAGTACCGATCTTTTGCAGGGGTGGTTCAGTCGTGTACGCGCTATTCCGTTTCCCGCATTCCAATGCGGAATACTGTAGCCTATGTGTGCGCCGGTGTATGCCCTGATACGCTGGCGTTGTTACGGTTAGTGTTACGGTTTTCATCCGGCGGCCTCTCGTTCATCTGGCGCAGTACCAGGGCTAGGCGGCGTGTCATCAAGTAAGCGGGCGATCTGCTCGGGGGCGTCATCAGTCGATCTACTCCGTCGGTGCGACTCAGACCGCGCTCGTGAAGGCGATCGGCGGCGACTCGTCGGTGCGTGAAAACTTCCGTACCGCGTTCTATGTCGGCGGCGATCTGCGGAGTGCCAGTGCCTTGCTGGATATGCCACAGCGGGAGATTGACGAGGGCGGGATCGTCACCGGCCTTGCCTACCTGCGGAGTGTGGCCACGTCGCCGGCGACGATGGTACGGGTACCCTATGCGAGCAACCAGGCGGTTGCAGGGTTGCTCGGGGGTGGTGATGTCCAGTCCGTAGCCGACAATGTAACCAGGCCGAGTACCGGGCCAGATACCAGGGTGATCCCCTTCCCTGGCCCGGTCATGGCCCGGTCATGGCCCGGCGGTGAGGGTGTCCAGGCCGGCGCATCAGGACGCCTTACCACACCACAGGATACCGATTCGGCGCGGATTCTTACTGCGCTCGCCGCCGGACGGAGCGTGAAGGAGATCGCGGCCGATCTGAGCGGTACCGACAATCCAGGGAGTCGGGCGCACAAGGAAGCACGCGAGAAGATCGAGCGCCTGATGGGCGGGCTTGCGGCTCAGGCGATGGGAGGGCACTAAAGATGCAGACTCGCAACACATGGTGGCATACCAAACTTTGTTATACTGCCGACATAACCGACAGAAGGGAGTAGACGATGAATGTGAGCCTGACACCGTATCTGGAGAGCCTGGTACAACAATATGTGGCCTCGGGGCGCTACACCAGCGCCAGTGAGGTTATCCGCGAAGCCTTGCGGGTGCTGGAACAGCGGGATGCGCAGATTGTGCGCGTTCGGGCGCTGATCGAAGAAGGGCTTGCAGCACCGGCCGAACCGTGGGAAGGGGCCGAAGCGATTATCCGGCAAGCTCGGGCCGCGAAAGCGCAGGACTAGCATGGCGCGGATTGTACGCCGGCCGGCGGCAGTGCGTGATCTGATCGATTTGTGGGCCTATATCGAGGCTGCCGGCAGTGCTGACAGGGCCGATGCGATGATCCAGCAGATCGATCGGGTGCTGCACACCATCGCCGATCACCCGCTGATTGGGCGGCAACGTGACGAACTGCACCCAGGCTTACGCAGCTACCCGGTAGGGCGCTACCTGCTGTTCTACCTGCCTCTGCCTGATGGGGTTGATCTGGTACGGGTGCTCTATGGCGGCCGCGATCTGCTTGCCGCGTTGGGCGAACTGTAGGCAGGAAACGCCCTGATCCTCTGTTCGGATCAGGGCGTTGAATTCGGCCTGAGCCTCGGTGTAGGTGCTATACGGCGGCGCTTCGAGGATTGCCCGCTGCTGATCCCCGAGGGCAACGATACGGGCGCGGGCTTCGGCAAGCGCGGCCGGGTCGGTCGGTTCCTCGGGCCACACACCAGCGGCGGCTGATTGGGCGCGTTGCGGCGCTCCAGGGCCGTCAGGCGGGCGGGAATGCGGTTACGGGGCATCGGTGGGTTGCTCCTGTTCAAAACGCTCCTGAATTGTTGTAGCAGCGGCACGGAACGCGGCAACGCTCTGGATCGGCTCAGTGTTGAGCGCAGCGCAGACGCGGTACAGGTCGCTATAGGCGAACGGCACGCCCAACGCGGCCGTAAGCTGCGTTTCAGCGCGGCGTGTATACTCGGGGTCGCTCCGCCACGGCTCAACAGCGGTACTCCAGCCATGCGGCGGGGGCCATCCACCAGCGGGATCGCGGTAGTAAATCCAGGGTTCGCGGGTCGCAATCGCGCCCACGATGATCGCCACATCACGCGAAAACGGCGGGGCGTTGTGTACCGCATGCTCCGCTGCCGCCGCTTCGAGATCAGCAAGGCGCTTATGTATCCGCTGCATAGCGTTCCTCCAATGCGGCGATCCGCTTCTCCAGATCGCCCAGTTCCACCAGCGGCCGGGCTAGGCTGATGCCGTAGAGCACCAGGCGGGCAACACCAACCGGTTCATCACCGGCGCGAACGCGGTTAATGGTTTCCTCCAGGGCTATCAATTGCGCCTGTATCGTCCCGAGGTCAATCGGCGCACTCGGGGCCGGTTTGGCGCGGGCCTGCGATTGCAGGTAGCGGCGCTGGGCGGGGCTGTTGGCGTTGCGGGCCTTGCCCAACAGGGCAAAATAAGCACGGCGGCGATCGGGGTTGCGCGGCGGCCCCTTTACCATCTCGGCCGGTTCGGGTTCCACCTCGGCCGGTGCATCCTGCGGTGCCGGGGCCTGCCGGGTTCCATACTCGGCATAGAATTGCGCAAGCTGCTGGTAATGCCACTCCGCCGGCGCAGAATCCCGTAGCCGCCGCCGCCGCCGGGGTGCCTCCACAGGCTGATCGGGTTCAGCATCCGGTTCAGCATCGGCCGGAGGTGCAACCGGGGGTTGTGCGGCGTTCGGGTCAAAGCATGCGCCCTCGGGGTGTTGCACCGGTGCTGCTGCCAACAAAGCACGCAGGCGGGTAAGCTCCGCTTGCAACCGGGCAACCGGCCAATCAGCACCAGGCGCGGCCAGTTCGCGGGCGGTAATCAACCCGGCCGCGTGAGCATCGCGGGCCGCTGCGCCCCACGATGCGGGCGAGGTCCGCCGGAGCGAGGTCGCCGGGGTCGCCTGCCCCCCTCTCACACGCTTCTGAGGATTCACTAAGATCATGTTCTTTATAAGACTCGGGAATCACCCGATCCCCGTAGAAACATCCGTCCGTTTCCGCCGCCGATGATCCCCGTAGAAACGTCCGAATCGCCGTGCAGCCGGCGGCCCCGCCGTCGCCCTCAGATTCAAAGTACCCACGAATTTCTAACCGGCGGAGCGCTCGCCGTACACTGCCGATGCTGTAGCCGGTGCGTTCCGCCAACTGCGCCGACTCGGGCGACACCAGGCACGATCGCCGGCAATGTCGATCAGGGTATCGAGCACCGCACGATCACACGGACTCATCAGAGGATCGGCATCGGCGCGGGTGATCACATCCTGACGAATAGCCGCCGCATCGGTTCGGCGGCTGTGGCGCTTGCGGGCAGCATCGGCCTGGCGGCGGGCATCGGGTGAGGGCTGCGCCCGATCGGCATCGTTGGGCGGGGGCGGGAACGATGCCGATCGGCGTGTGCCGCTCCAGGGGTTGATCGCCTTCAGGGCGGCGGTTGTATCCCCTCGGTGCTCAATCAGGGTGTAGATCACGAAGCTATCGGCGATCGGGCGGCCGTTGCGGTCGGTGCGTTGCGGTGCCCAACGGCAGCGCGGCGAATAAAAGACGGCGTACCCGTCGCGGGTGATGGCGATCTGCGTCTCGTGGGTGTGCGGCTCGCCACAGGCGCAACCGTAGCCGTCGCGGGTGCGGGTTGCGCCGTAGCGCTCCAGTAGGGTACCGATCGGGTGCTCCGCATTGAAGGCGGCGATCGCGTCCTGTGCAGAACGGCGGCCAGTTGGGGCAACCGGCAACGGGCGAACCGGGGCTGGTGCTGCCGGGGCCGGTGCTGTCGGCAATCGGGCGGCAAGCTCCCCGAGGTCATACACCAGACTCAGATCACAGCGGAGCCAGCACACCGGGCGGGGCGGGCTGTATTTGCCGTTCAGCGTCCCTGGGACACGCAGCACGCGGGTAAGGTCTTTTGCGCCGGTATCGCCGCCTACAAAGTCAACCCAACGCATCTGAAGGGATCGGGCGGTATCGCGTTCGGCGGCGGTATCGAGGGCATAGGGGCGATCGAGCAACCAATAACAATGATAGCCGCCGCCCCTATCAATAATGACACTCGGCAGTAGGGGCAGCGTGTGAATATGCGTCAGCGCGGCGGCCTTGTCGCCGCCGAAGTCCTTTGCATCAAATTCGGCGTACAGGCAGTTCAGCGCGGCAATATCAGCAAGCCGGGCGCGGGTTGCGCGGCTGCCGGCTACGCGGGCCGGATGAATGCCGAAGTAGATATCCTGTGCAGCCGGCAGGCGGGGCGGGCCGTCGCCGTTCCACCAGACGGAGCCGTTACCCTTGCGCCAGTAATAGCCGTACACGTCACCGAGGGCGCGGTGCAGATGCGCGATCAACCGGTGGAACTGCGGATCGAGGGTGCCAGCGTTCATGCTGCACCTCCGTTCGCCGTCTTAGTGCTGGCTGTTACGCTTACTGTTACGGTTCGGAAGTGTCGCCGCACGGCAATGCGGCGCAAGGCATACAAAGTGTTAGTACCGATCTAACACATTAAGCCAATTGCGTATGCTATACTCCTTATGTCTACTGATGTATGTACCAACGCCCATCCCCGACGGCGCCCGGCTGCGCCATCGCACCTCCTGCACTAGAAACAGGAGGCCGCAGATGGCGGTTACGTCCAGAACCACGAAGCCGGCTCGTACCATGCTACGAGTCGAGAATCGGCTGGCCTGGATTCTCCAGGTCGGCCTGTACGTTGTTGCGCTGGTAACGCTCACCCTCGCCCTGAGTCGCGGGGTGGAGTGGAGCCGGCGTACGTTGGATGATCTGCGCTATGGGATGCCGCGCACCGTTCACCTGACCGGCGTAGTCGGCGGGGGGGATGCGACGGCAAGCCCGACGCGCTTTATCGGATTGAATCTCGACGGACAAGTTAGTGTCCTGGTGGCGCCGGCCGGCGACTCAGGCCGGATGGCGGTTTTGCCGGGGCCATATGTGATCGGGAATGATGGGCCGGCAGCGGTGCCGCTGCTGAGTCTTGCGGATCTGACGGGCGATGGTGCGTCGGATCTGCTGCTTACGATTCGCGGGGAGATGATTGTCTATGTCAATCACGACGGAACATTTGCCTTACTTACGCCGGAGGAGCGAACGCAGTTGGAACTGCCGCCGGGGGAATAGCGGACATGCATCAGAAGAGACAAGCGGGGCGGCCGGCGACGGCCGCTCCGTTGTCTAGTACCCCTGCGTACCCTGATCGTTTTTGGTGTATCCTTACCATTCAGGTACGCAATGAGGAGCGAGCGAGCAATGAGCGATGTCAAACAGTCGGTGCAGGATCAATTCGGGCCGGTGGCAGCCAATTATCGCACCAGCACCGTGCATGCGGCGGGGGTTGATTTGCAATTGATTGCGGCAGCGGTGCAAGGTTACGCCCAAGCGCTGGTACTCGATGTCGGCTGCGGCGCCGGCCATGTCTCGCGGGTGGTGGCGCCCTTCAGCGCCGAAGTTGTCGCCTGCGATTTAACTGCATCGATGTTGGGGCAGGTTGCCGATCTGATGGCGGAACACGGAATTACGAATGTACGTACCCAGCAGGGCGATGTCGAGCAACTGCCGTTCGACGACGCAAGCTTCGATCTGGTGCTCTCGCGCTACAGCGCCCACCATTGGCCCAATCCCAATCAGGCGATCGGCGAGTGTCTGCGGGTGTTGCGACCGGGCGGCAAGCTGCTGATCAGCGATATTGTCGCGCCGGAAGAAGCGGCCCACGACTCATTTTTGCAAGCCGTCGAGCTGCTGCGCGATCTGTCGCATGTCCGCGACCATCGCATCTCCGAGTGGTTGGCGCTTTTCGCCGCCGCCGGTGTGTCGGCGCAAGTGGCAAAACCTGGGATGTGCCGCTGGAGTTTCAGAGCTGGGTTGAGCGCATGGCCACGCCGCTCGATCGCGTGGCTGTCTTGCATTCGTTGCTTACCACATGCACGCCGGAGCGCCGGGCGCCTTCGCAGTCCAGCCCGACGCCTCGTTCACGATCAAGGGTGCATTGTTTGTCGTCACGCAATAGGAGCCGCGTATATGCGGCTTCTACGATGTTCGTGGCGCCGTCGCAGCCGAGCGGCGCTTTTTCGCCGAAACCGGCCACAGCCTGTGCGAGCCGTTCCTGAGCCGCTGGCTGAGCGCCGGGCTGGAATTCGACGGCGCAACCGGTACCACTACCTACGCCCACTCGCCGGCCGCGTCCGAAACCGGAACCACCGGCAGCTACACCGCGACCGACGCCAAACGCGCCGCAGCCCACGATCACAATCGTGCCGTATTCATAATCTGAATGCAGCATTGCTGCAATGCGTTCCTACGCGGCAAATCGGCCCTTACACCGTGTTACGCGGTTGCCGACCGAAACCCATGGCCTGAAGGCTCGTCCAGATCAGGGTAAGTGCGATCAGCGGCAGGACACACCACAGTGTCGTGTTGACATATGTCAGAGCCGGGTGTGCGATCGCCGTCAGCACCAGCACAGTTGTATACGCCACATAGCCGGCCAGAAAGAGCGCACCCTCCCAGCGTGCAATGCTGAAACCGGTGAAGAATATCGGCAAACAGGCGATCGCAACAGCGATCATGATCGGCAGATCGAAGCTCAGCACACCTGGATTGACGCCCAATCCGCCCGGCGTTACCATTGCCGAAAGCCCCAGGATGCCGAGAATATTGAAGATATTCGAGCCGACGACATTGCCGATCGCGATGTCGCGCTCTTTGCGAATGGTGGCAATAATCGAGGTGGCGACTTCCGGTAACGAAGTTCCGGCGGCCACAATCGTTAACCCGATAATCACATCGCTTACGCCGAGAGTGCGGGCAATCGTGGTGGCGCCATCGATCAACCAACCTGCGCCAAGCACCAGTACGCCCAGACCGGCCAGGATCAAACCGATCTGTTGGATATTGTCGCCCAGCCTGGTGCTAGCGCCCGTGCCGAACAACCCACCGGCAAGGAAGCAGATCGCCCCGATCGTCAGCAGACTGTTGATCACCGGATTAAACCAGGCCAACAAAAACCCAAGTGCGCCGATGCTCAAAACCCCAAGTGCGCCGGCAAGCCAGAGCGGACTCGTTGCACCATTTGGCTCGCTCGTTACCTGCGCCGGCAACGCCGCAGTTTCTTTCCGGCTTTGCAGCACCGACCAGGTAAGATAGCCCAGAATACCGGCGAAAAGCAGCAAACCGTCGAACAAACCGATTGTCCCATCAATGGCGAGCACAAACAGCAAGAGCGAGGTGCCGATCATAATCGGCACTTCGCGTCGTACCAGTTGCTGCGAGACGACCAGCGGCAAGATCAGGGCGCAGGCGCCGAGGATGAACAACACATTGAAGATATTGGAACCGACGACATTGCCCATCGCAATATCGGGATTGCCGGCAAGCCCGGCCTGAATGCTCACTGCCAACTCCGGCGAACTCGTACCGAAGGCGACCACCGTCAAGCCGATCACCAACGGCGAGATCCCGAACGATGCCGCAATCCGCGAAGCGCCGCGCACCAACAACTCGCCGCCCACCACCAGCAACACCAATCCGCCCGCCAACAACAGCATCGTCACGAACCAATCCATCGGTTGCCGCTCCTTGAATGTTACGGATGTTGCGTAGCACCCGACGCCGACACGTCGCGCAGACAGCAAAAAAGCGAGGCCACACAACGTCGCTGCGTCGTGCTGGTCTCGCCTACCGTGTCAATCACGATTTGAGCACCGGGCGGGTTGCCGGACTGACGATGCTCAATGCCGCATGGCGCGGCCGGCTACTCCCCAACCGGGAACGAACATGCTCCCTGACAATCATCATAACACAGACACACAGCGAGCGGCATTTGGCAGATGTGAAGGCCAGGTTCGCAGCGCAAATCCAAATACTTCCTAAACTTCGCGTTTGCTTAAGGCCAGGAACACCAATAACGCCAACGCCGCCTGCGGCCAGATCCAGGCTTCCTCGCCCGGCCCACCCGCGCCGCGCCGTTCCGCGATGGGCCTGATCCGCACCAGGCGATAGTTGGTGGTTGCCGCCGCCAACTCCGCATCACTGAGCCGGTGCGGATCCACCCCGACCAGCGGTGCCACAAATCCACTCCCGCGCAGCACAGTGCGCAACCGATTCAGCCGGTCTGCCAGATCGCTCACATCTTCGGCCTCGCCGACCCACCAACCCTGCGACAACCAGATCTCGACCTGGGGATACGCCTGGAGGTTCCGATACCAATCGGAGATCCCGCCAAACCCGGCAACACAATAGATATCGCCGTCGATTTCGGCATAATTCAGCGGCGTACGCCGCGGCTGGCCGCTCCTGCGCCCGGTGGTCGTCAATACCATAAAGCGCCCGAAACCTTCGGGCCAGACATTCAGTGCCGGGCCGAGTCCGATCCGCCACATCATCAGCATGAACCGATTGAACGAACGGAACCATGCGCGAAGCTGCGCTTCAAATTCCGGCTTGAGCGCTGCCATAGCTCAATTCCTTTCTATCCACCGCGATCAGTGATCGCGATCGACAACCGATCCGAACACAGCTTCAGGGTAACGACACCGGTTTCCACAGTACAAGCCGCAATCCCACAACCCGGCGCAACAAATTCCTTACGCTGATCCGCTTTCCCCACGATCGACACGAATAAGCGCCGCCAGCGCATCCTGCACCCGCGCCCACTCGGCGTAGTAGGGAGTAAGCATCAAGATGCTGCTTCGCCTGCGGCAGCGTGCGAAAATCGGTCATTTTGTGGTGTTTGGATGAGGCTAAAACATCCGTTGCGCCGACGGCCCGCAAGAACAACCGCGTAACTCGTGTTAATGACAACTCCGACATCACCGAAGCGGCAACTGTTACGGCGATGTTCATCCGCCGCGCCTACAATCAGCCTCAGATACACGCAACCCTTGTGGGCCGACGACCTGAGGCGGCAATGCAGAGAATCCTCAACCCACCACATAAACAATCACGCCCCTTATCGACGACAATCGGCACCTGGCCGATTGCCCTCAGTCTCGGCCTGCTCGCCCTGATTCTGGCCTTCGTAAACTTGTCCGGCGCACCGGCGCCATGGTTCGACGAGGGATCGCATCTGCATGTGCCGAAAACCCTGATCAGCCACGGCGTCTATGCCGACATCAGCAGCGAAGGGTTTCGCTACTTCGGCCCGACCATCGGCGTCGGCCCGACGGTTATGCTGCCGATCGCCGCAGCCTTCCAGATCTTCGGGGTGTCATTTCTCACCGGCCGCTTCGTGATCGCGCTGTACCTGCTGCTGGCGCTTACGCTGGCCTTTATCCTCGCCCGGCGTCTGCACGGCACACTCGCGGCTGGATTGAGTGTGATATTGCTGCTGGCCTCACGTACCATCGGCTTTGATGGAATGGTCGAGTATGGCCGCCAGGTACTTGGCGAAGTGCCGGGGATCGCCTTTCTGTTGCTCGGCGCGATCAGTTGGAGCAAGGCCATCACCACGGAAGATAGCCGCCGGCGCACCTTGCTGGCCGCCCTTGCAGGTTTAAGTTTCGGCCTGGCCTTGATCACAAAAACCAGTTCGCACTGATCGTCGGGCCGGGCTTAGCATTGATCGCATTCCTTGATCTGGTTTACTACCGCCGGGCCGGTTGGGCGCTCCGGATCCTGCCCGTCGGCATCGCCGGCGTATGCTTCGCCGGCTGGATGCTGATCGCGATCACAACCCTCGGCCCCGGCGCATTCGCCGACAATCTCGCCCTTACCCGTAAGGCCGCCGGAGGCGCGATCTTCGTCTTCGATCCGCAGGCCACAATCCGGGCGCTGCGCTACATGATCCAGCCCTACGGCGGTTTGCTCATCCCGGCACTTCTCTATGGTCTCTGGCGCAGTCGCACGCGCGACGCCGCTGCGCTGGCCGAATTGCCGTTGATCCTGCTGCCGCTGCTCTGGTTGGCCTGGTACGTCATCTCACTCGGCTGGCCGCGCTACGCCTTCCCGGCCGTGGCGCTCGGCGCATTTGCCGTGGCCCGCCTGCTGATCGATGTCGTCGCCGGCCTGCGTAGTCGCAAGCGCCCGCTTCTGGCAACCCTGGTAGTGCTGTATGCCGCCGCCGCAATTGTCACACCGCTCAGTATCAGCGCAACCCGCCTGCTCCAACCCGCTGATGCCGCCTATCGCATGGGCGCTTATTTGCGGGCCAATGTTCCGTTCAATACCGTTGTTGAAACCTGGGAACCGGAATTGGGCGTGATCACCGATCATACCTATCACTACCCGCCTACCGCAATCCTTGATGATGCCGTGCGGGGCGAATGGCTCGCCGGAAACGGCGCCCAGTACCCGCTGCCCACCGATCCGCCCGCCTACCTGGTGATCGGCCCGTTCGGCGCATACACCGGCGTGTATAACCAGTGGCTCGCCGCCGCCGACTACCGGATGCGCACTGAGATCGGGCCATATGTCTTGTTTGAGTTGCAGCCTTGAAGTTTGGCCAAATGCAACACGTCGCGACGCTCTCCTACATCCCAAATGTTGCTTGAAAGAAAGTTTCGCCGATGAACATCCTTTTACTCACCCAGGTTGTTCCATTTCCGCCCGATAGCGGTCCGAAGGTGAAAACGTACCACGTCCTGCGCCATATGGCCGCCCGCCACCGCGTGACCCTGGTAACCTTCACCCGCAACGCCCAGGAAGAAGCTCACGCCGCCGCGTTGCGCACGATCTGCGCCGAAGTATATACCGTGCCGCTCAAGCGCTCGCGGGTCATCGATGTTGCGGCGGCGGCGCGCAGTATGTTCAGCGGCAAGCCCTTTATTATCGAGCGCGACGGCAGCGCCGCAATGCACACGCTGCTCGGCCACCTGGTAGTAACGGCGGCGGCAACCGGTCAGCCCTTCGATCTGGTGCATGCCGATCAGTTGAACATGGCCCAGTTCGCCGAATCGCTGCCGCTGCCGCGCCTGCTCGATCAGCATAACGCCGTCTGGATGATCTTCGAACGCCTGGCCCAATCGTCAAGTGGTATCAAGCGCTGGTTCTGGCAGCGCGAGGCTGCGTTGTTGAAGCGTTACGAGGGCCGGGTGTGCAGCGAGTTTGAGGCGGTAACGGTGGTAAGCGACGAAGATCGCCGCGGGTTGTTACAGGTGATGCCGCAGGAGCGCGATCTGCCGGTCATTCCGATTGCCGTGGATTGCGAGGCCGAGCAGGCGATCCCGCGCGCGCCGGGCGCAAGGGCGATCCTTAGCCTGGCAACCATGATGTGGCCGCCGAATGTCGATGCCGTAAGCTGGTTCGCTCGCCAGATCTATCCGCTGGTGCGCCGGGCCGTGCCCGACACCCACTTTTACGTCTGCGGCCCGCGCCCAACCGCGGAGATCCGGGCGCTACCCGAACTCGACCCGACGATCGAGGTGACGGGGTATGTCGATGATCCGAAGCCTTACATCGCCAACTCGGCCTGCCTGATCGTGCCGCTGCGCAGCGGCGGCGGCATGCGGGTCAAAATCCTGGAAGCACTCGCCCGCGGCATCCCGGTGGTATCAACTACGATCGGCTACGAGGGGATCGATCTGGTTCCGGGCAAGCATTTGCTGGTTGCCGATACACCGAGCGAATTCGCCGACGCCGTGGCCCTGCTGTTGCGCGAGCCGGAACTGGGCGCAAAGATCGCCGCCGCCGGGCGCAAACGAGTGCTGGAAAAATACGATTGGCGCGCGATCATCCCGGCTATGGAAGCGGTCTATGCCCGCATCACAACCCGCAACCGCCGGACAAATCCGGCCGGACAGCCCGCCATTATACGGGGATGAGTAGCGGCGTGCGGCCGGACGATGGCGCTGCGCGCCGCCGGCCCGTAAGGATTCTGTGTTGTGATGCGGCGCAGCTTCGCTGCGCCGCATCACAACACAAATACGCTACCGACATTCTAGAGGAACGCCATATCTCGCGTCTCTACCAAGCCATTTCGGTTCACTGTTTTCCCTGGAGCACTCGTCATGCAGATCTTGTTTGTCTCGGCATACACGCCCTCGCGGATCAGGGTTCGGCCATACAACTTTATTCGCGCATTAGCCCGGCGCGGCCACACAATCACGCTGGTCTGCGGTGCCGGTTCCGAGGATGTCGCGGCACTTGAGGAGCTACGCAGCATCTGCCGGCGGGTGGTTGCGGTTCCGCAGAGCCGCCCCACAACCATGATCAATGCGCTGCGGGCCGTGCCGGGCGATATGCCGCTGCAAGCCGCCCTCAGCTTCGGCCCGGCTATGCGCGATGCCGTTCGCAACGAAGTGCGCCGTCGAACCTTCGATGTCGCCCATATCGAGCACCTGCGGGCGGCAGCGCTCGGCTACGTACTTCACGATTTGCCCACCGTGCTCGACTCGGTCGATAGCATTAGTTTGCTCTTCGAACGCGCCCTGCGCGGCAGCCCCAGCCTGAAAAGCCGGCTGCTGGCCCTGGTCGATCTCGGCCGCACCAGAAAGTACGAAGCCAGCTATGCCGATCGTTTCGAACGCGTGATCGTCTCGTCGCCGGAAGATGCCTGGGCGCTGACAACCCTGCGGCGCGAACATTTCCCCGCCGCCGGATCATGCCAGCCGCCCCACGTTGTGCCGAACGGCGTCGATCTGGATTACTTTGCGCCGCACCATCTCGAGCGCGACGAAGCAAGCCTGGTGTTGACGGGCAAAATGAGCTATCACGCCAACGAGGCGGCGGCCCTGTTTCTGGCCAACGAGATTATGCCGCTGGTCTGGCGCGAGCGCCCCGAGATCCGGCTGGTGATCGCCGGCAGCGCTCCAACTCGCCCGGTGCGTGAATTAGGTGCCGACAAACGCATCAACGTAACCGGCTTTGTCGAGGATCTGCGTGTGCCGCTGGCTCAGGCCGCCGTGGCGGTTGCGCCGCTGCGCTATGGGGTTGGGATCCAGAACAAGGTGCTGGAAGCGATGGCGATGGGTACGCCGGTGGTGGCGGCGCGCCAGGTTGCCCATTCGCTCCACAGCGAAGACGGCCACGACCTGTTACTGGCCCAGGCGCCCGCCGAGTACGCCCGCGCCATTCTCAACCTGCTCGACAGCGCGCATTATCGCGGTCGGCTTGGTCGCGCCGGACGAGCTTACGTCGAGCGCCACCACAATTGGGACAACGCCGCCGCCGATCTGGAGCAGATCTACGCTGCGGCCGGCGGCGCCGAGATCGCCGACTGGCGCCTTCACGTCGGCATTCGCAGCTCGCTCAGCCCGTTGGCATGATCGATGCAACAACCACAGGGTAGCCCGATATCCGGTCTCCGGTCTCATCAGCGCCGTTCAATCCAGCCCTGCAACACCGGGATCATCTCGGGATGCGCGATCAGCAGCGGCTCGGGAACTTTGGCGCCCTGCAAAAGCGCCTGCGTCGCCAGGGGCGCACCGCTCATCCCAACCACCACTGCACCGGCAGCGCGCATAATCGCGATTCCGGCGGCCAGATCCCAAAGCTTCGGCCGGCCGATCAACGCCCCAAGGGCCGTACCGCGAGCGACATAACAACATTCGGCTGCAATACTGCCCAGGCCACGCACCTTACCGGGATATTTGATCCGGTAATCGCGATGGGCACTTGAGGGCACCGCGATCCAATCATTGACGCCGGGCGGGTTGGGCGGTCGCACCATGATCACTTCGTCATTGCGATAAGCCGGCCCGGTTGCATCGGCGGCATAACAATCGTCGAGTATCGGCAGATAGATCACGCCGAGATATGCTTCGCCGCGCCGCATCAAGCCGATCGAGACACACCAGATCGGCAGGCCGGAGACAAATCCGCCGGTGCCGTCGATCGGATCGATCGCCCAGACAAATTCGCGATCGACCGCCCCGAACCCGCCCTCCTCGCCGATAATCCCGTGATCGGGGTACTGCTCGCTAATCCGCGCCCGCAGCAACTGCTCCACCGCCACATCCGCCTCGGTTACCAGGCTATTGTCGGGTTTATGGGTGCCGGCCACCCGGTTGAAATACGTGCGCGCCAGTGTCCCGCCTTCACGCGCCCACGCTTGCACCACCGCCAGATCGATCTCGCTCACATCAGCCTCGCTTCGCTCGCCGCTTCGGCACGCAAGGATAGAATACAGGATGTAGGATACAGACAGCAGGCTGGATCCAAGATACATCCACTTCGATCCTCGGCCCATACTCACCATTGGCAAAGCGCGTTACAATACGCCATATTCCCGCTAGCCAAGGAGCAAAATTGTGAAGCGCGAGCTATTTTCGAGCGGCACCCCCTGGGAGGCGATGGCCGGCTATTCACGGGCGGTAAAGGTGGGCGATCGGGTGTTTGTTTCCGGCACCACTGCCTCCGATGCCGCCGGTGTGGTACAGCATCCCGGCGATGCCGCACAACAAACCCATTATGTGATCGAGAAGATCGCGACGGCGCTCGAACAGGCCGGCAGCAGGTTGCAGGATGTCGTCCGTACCCGTATCTTCGTGCGCAATATCGACGATTGGCCGGCCGTCGCCCGCGCCCACGGCGAGAAGTTCGCGACGATCTGCCCGGCCTGCACTCTGGTGCGCGCCGAGTTGATCGAGCCGGCGATGCTGGTCGAAATTGAAGCCGAAGCTATCATCAGCACACAACCATGATCCGCTTCTCACTCCGTTTTAACAACGATTTGCCGGTTCGAACGTATATGGCATTGGCCCAGACCGCCGAAGCCGCCGGCTTTGATCAACTCTGGGTTAGCAACGACCTGTTTTTGCGCGGGGTCTGGCCGATTCTGAGCGCCGCCGCAATGGCGACCGAGCGGATCGAACTCGGCACCTGCATTGTCAATCCGTACACCACGCACCCGGCCGAGATTGTGATGCAGGCCGCCGCACTCGATGAACTGAGCAACGGCCGCATGTTGCTGGGCGTATCCGCCGGCGCCGCCGAGTTCCTCGATTGGGTCGGCGTGCCGCAAAAGCGTCCACTCACAATCACCGACGAGGCGATCCGGCGTATGCGCGATCTGCTCGCAGGTATGCGCGGTCCCTGGCAGGGCGTCGTATGGCCCGATTGGGGGCCGGCGGCATATATGCGCTTTCCCACGCGCCGGATTCCGATCTATCTCGGCGCAACCAGCCCGCGCATGCACCGCCTGATCGGCAGCCTTGCCGACGGCGGTCTGCCGCTGCTCTTCCCGCCCGAAAGCTATACTCAGGTGGCCGAGCGCGTGGCTGCCGGCGCCGCAGAATCCGGGCGCGATCCGGCCGGTATCGATCTGGCCGCATGTATCTGGGTCAGCCTCGACGACAACGCCGCCGCAGCCGAGGCGGCGCTACGTGATCGGATTGCCTACTACGCCAATGCCATGAGCGACGAGGTGCTGGCCGCTGTCGGCGTGGATCGCGCAACGACCGGCGCCATCGCCCAGGCGCTGCGCGGGCCTGATGGCCTGAAAGGCGCCGCCGCGCTGGTACCGCCGGAGTTGCTGCGGATCGGGGTTGCCGGCGATGCCGCAGGGTTGATCAGGCGCCTTGAAGACCTTGTTGCCGCCGGCGCTCGCCACCTCAGTTTCGGCCCGCCCCTCGGCCCCGACCCAATCGCCGCGATCGCTGCCCTTGGGCGCGATGTTTTACCCCATTTTGCGCATCGATAGAGCCGCATCGGTAGAGCCGTAACATTCTGCGGCTCTACCTCGTATATCGCGACCCGGCCCGGCTCCGCCCAGCGATGGATTGACGCCACGCTGTGCATCCTGTATTCTTGTGACCAAGAAACGATTTTATTCATACATACACAAAATAGGTTATCGCTATGCCGCGCGCATTCAGTGAACAAGAACGAGCGATCATTCGCACCCGCCTGCTCCAACACGGCCGCGAACTCCTGGCCGCCCATGGCATCCGCCGGGTAAACGTCGAAGATCTCACCCAGGCGGTTGGGATCTCGAAGGGCGCGTTTTATCTTTTCTTCGCCTCGAAAGAAGAATTGTTCTACGCCGTCCTGCGTGCATTCGAGGCCGAGTATCAGGCCGAGTTGTTGGACGCATTGGGGCCGCCCGATCTACTGCCGCAACAACGTATCCGCGTATTTATCGAGCGCGCGCTGCACACCTGGCAGACTAACCCGCTTTTCAAGCGCTTCGGGCGCGAAGAGTACGAACTACTGGCCCGCCGGCTGCCGCCCGAATTGCTGGCCGAAGGATTTCAGGACGATATCGAGTTCGCCGGGCGCCTGCTGAACCGTTGGCGCTCCGAGGGCGTAGCAGCCCGCGCCGACGCAAACCTGCTGGCCGGGCTTATGCGCTCACTGTTTTATGTCAGCTTACATGCCGATGAGTTCGCGCCCGCGATCTACACCATTACCCTGGAGCGCCTGATCGGCGCGATCGCCCGCGATCTGACTGCCGAATTCTGAATTTCGAATTCTGAATTTCATAGGAGAATACCGTGTACGCAATCGAGGTTCAGGATCTTGTTTACCGCTATCCGAAAGCTACTGCACCGGCACTCCATAGCCTGAATTTTCAGGTTCATCAGGGCGAAATCTTCGGCTTTTTGGGGCCGAGCGGCGCCGGCAAATCCACCACCCAGAAGATCCTGACCGGTCTACTCGCCGGCTATCAGGGCCATGCGGTGGTGCAGGGCCGCGCGCTGGATCAGTGGCGCAGCGACGACTATGAACGGATCGGCGTCGGGTTCGAACTGCCCAACCATTTCTTGCGCCTGACGGCCGGCGAGAACCTGCGCTATTTCGCCGCGCTCTACCGAACGCCGGCCCGCAAACCACAGGAGTTGCTGGAGCTCGTCGGACTGCGCGATTCGATCGACACACCGGCCGAACAGCTCTCCAAGGGCATGCGGGCCAGGCTCAATCTGGCGCGCGCACTCTTGCACAATCCGCCGCTGCTCTTTCTGGACGAGCCGACATCGGGGCTTGATCCGGGCAACGCGGCGCGAATCAAGAATCTCATTCGTGCCGAGCAACAGGCCGGGCGAACGATCTTTCTGACAACGCACAACATGGCGATCGCCGAAGAATTGTGCGATCGGGTCGCATTTCTGGTCGATGGCGCAATCGTCGCGATCGACACGCCGCAGGCGCTTAAATTGCGCTATGGCACGCCAACCGTGCGTGTCACCTATCGCAATGGCCGCGGGCCTGAGGAACGCAGCTTCGCCCTGGATGCACTGGCCGAAGATGCGGTGTTTCAGGGCTTGTTACGTAGCGGCACGATCCAGACCATTCACACGCAAGAGGCCAGCCTGGAGCAGATTTTCCTCCAGGTGACCGGAAGGAGCCTGCAATGCAACGATTAACCGCGACCCTTCAACACGATATTCGCATCCAGGCCCGTAACGGTTTTTATGCGGCGGCAGCCTTTGTGGCCGTCAGTTGGACTCTGTTGTTGGGAGTGCTGCCGCAGGCCGATCTGCGGGCAGTGATGCCGGCGCTGCTGCTGGGAAACCTGTTAGTCGGCAGCTTTTATTTCGTCGGCGGGATGACATTGCTGGAGCGAGCCGAGGGCTCGCTTGCGGCGCGCGGGGTCACTCCGCTGCGCCCCGGCGAATATCTGGCGGCGCGGGCGATCAGTCTGGGCGGATTAGCGCTGGTGGAGCACATCATCCTGACGCTGATCTTTGTTGGCCTACGCTTCCAACTGCTGCCGCTGCTGCTGGGGATCGGCCTGGGTGGGTTGATCTTCACCTGGGCCGGGCTGGCATTTGTCGCCCGCTACAACTCGATCAACGCCTACCTTATGCCGTCGGTGGCGCTCAGCGCATTCCTGACGCTCCCCGCCGTTGGGCAACTCTTCGGCTGGCCGAACCGGCTGCTGCTCTGGCATCCGCTGCAACCGGCGATCACCTTGCTGCAGGGCGCATTCCAGCCGCTCAGCGCCTGGGAATGGCTTTACGCCCTTGTTGCAGGGATCGGCTGGGCATCACTTAGTTTTCGTTGGGCGCGGGCGGCGTATCTGCGGCTGGTACAAGGATGATACACCTATGAACACCCTGCGACTGATCCGTTACCTGAGTCCGTTGGATCTGGTGAGTGTGCGCCGTGATCCCTTGCTGCGCTGGCTGGTGCTGGTGCCGCTGCTATTCGCGATTGCGGCCCGCGGCCTGCTGCCGCAGTTACTCGAAGGCGCGGCCGGCTTACTGCCCTTCGACATTCTGGCCGATTACGACGTGCTGATGGGCTGCGCCTTGCTGCTGCTCACACCAATGATGATCGGCATGATCGCCGGCTTTCTGATGCTCGATCTGCGCGATGACGGCGTGCTGGCGGCCTTGCGGATCACGCCGCCGACCCTGAGCGGCTACCTGACGTACCGTCTGGCATTACCAACACTGCTCGGCTTCAGTCTCACCCTGATCGCCTTTCCAATCGCCGGCTTGCCGAGCGGCGGAGCGACGGCGCTGGTGATCACAGCGGCAGCAGCCTCGTTGCAAGGGCCGCTCTATGCGCTGTTGTTGGCAACCTTTGCGGCGAACAAAGTACAGGGGTTTGCGCTCAGTAAAGCCCTGGGGATTCTGATGCTGGCGCCGCTGGTCAGCCGCTATATACCCGAGATCTGGCAGCCGTTGTTGGCGATCAGCCCATTCTACTGGCCGGCGCAACTCTACTGGGCCTTGAGCGAGGGCGGCAACTACCTGGGCTGGCTGATCGGCGCCTTTGCCTACCCGCTGCTGATCATCGGCCTGCTGGCGCGGCGGCTTCGCCCGTAACAGTCGTGTTTTGGCGGCTTCGCCGCCAAAACACGACAACCAATCAGAAATGCTTGCGCAAATCCAGATCAAGCGTGCCCATCATCGGCGCAAGCGGCGTAACGGAGACATAGCCGGCGCGCACGGCGCCATCGTCGCTATATTCATCGAACTGCGGAATGCGTTCGCGCACAAAGCGCAGATGCAAGCGCTGAAACCCTTCGGCATCGGCCGAATCAGCGCGCATATCGATCACATGGCCATAGAAAAACGGCGACAACTGGGTCTGGCGGATGCCGCGAATCTCCTCAACGCGATGCAGGTGCGGCACATTGATATTCAACACCGCCGGACCGCGCTCATGCACCTGTTCGAGCAGTGGAAACAGGCGCACCGCCGCCCACGCCGCCGTCGCCCAGGGCATCGGCGCATCACCCTGAAACTGCTGCGAAACCGCCATCGCCGGCAAGCCCCACAAGGCGCCGATCATGGCCGCACCCACCGTACCGCTCAACATCACGTTCGTGCCGGTGTTCAATCCGCGATTGATACCGGAAATTACGACATCGGGCTGCGGCATCACCCCGGAACGCATTGCCACCGAGACACAGCCTACCGGCGAGCCGGTGTAGGCAAATGCCGTAATCTCACGATGAGCCGGATCGGGAGCCTCGACCGCCCGTAACAAGTGATCGGGGCCGGGTGGCAGACTCATGCTCATACCGCTTTGTTCTTCGAGCGGAGCAACAATCGTCACCGTACCCAATCCGGCCTCGTGTAATGCACCGGCCAACGCCCACAACCCGACACTCTCGATCCCGTCGTCATTGGTCACCAGAATATGCATCTGACTGCACTCCATGCACCATCTTTTGAAATCTCTACGCAATCGATGCCGACAGGAGCACTGTCGGCATCTTGATCATACCATCTTTAGCCGCCGCTACCGGGTGGAGGCGGCGGTTCCGGTGTCCGGCGCTCGATCGGCTC
>JAAUQO010000086.1 GCA_012032775.1 Oscillochloris sp.
AATCGCTGTTGCTTGTCACGAGAGACTCCTCTCTACACGGCGATGAACCTGACGGCTCGCGCGAATGTCATTGCTCACCAATACAGTAGTGCAGGTATCGTGCCACGGTTACATCAGAGCCATTTATTGCCGGCAACCGGAAACCTGCGAAAGCACATCTGCCCTAGGACGCTCAAGCGTCCGTACGTCTCCGGCGCACATCGCCCTGTGACGGCCGCAAGGCCGTTACAAACCCGCGACGGACGGAGGCCGACCTGCCCTAGGCACCAACGGCCCGTTCGCCGGGTTCGCGGCGGATACGTTCGATCACACTGCTGGTCGAATGATCGCTGATGGTAGGCACAATATGAATGGTGCCGCCATACTGCTCGACCAATCCCGCTTCCGGCAGTTGTGCGCGGGTGTAATCGCCGCCTTTGACGAAAATATCGGGCTGCACAACGGCCAGCAATTCCGCCGGGGTTTCTTCGTCGAACGCCACCAGACAATCGACGCTGCTGAGGGCGCCAAGCACCTGAAGCCGATCATCAAGCCGATTCACCGGCCGGCCCGGGCCTTTGATCCGGCGCACGCCATCGTCGCTGTTGATCGCCACGATCAGCACATCGGCCAGGGCTTTGGCCTGGTTGAGCAATTGGATGTGGCCGCGATGGAGAATATCAAAGCAGCCGTTGGCAAAGGCGATCCTGCGACCCTGGCGGCGATATGCGACAACCCGCTCGACCAGTCGTGCGCGATCGGCGCAGAAGACACCGGCGGCGGCGACTTGTTCGCGTAGATCGGCCTGCGTACATGTGGCGGTGCCGTTATGCCCGATCACGACTCGTGCGGCGGCGGCGGCAAGTTCGGCGGCATTGGGCGTATCGGCGCCTGCGGCGAGGGCCAGGGTCAGGGCGCCGACAAAGGTATCACCGGCGCCGGCGGCACGGGTATGGGGCGCCGGGGTGGTGTAGGTGCGGTATGGCGGCCGACCGCGTTCAAGGATGATGCCGCCGTCGTGATCCAGGGTAACCGCCACAATGCGTGCGCCGATGCCGTCGAGCAAGCGTTCACTGGCCGCCGTAATTGCGCTGCAGCGATCTTTGGTATTGTCGAAACTGCGTGGGCCGAGCAGTTGAACCGCTTCGTCGAAATTCGGTTTCGCAGCCGTGATCCCGATCCGGCGATAGCTCCGTAGTCGCTTCGAGTCGGCGACGATCACACGGGGATCGGCAGCCTGAAGTTCGGCGATCAGTTGGATCGCCGCCGATCCAAGTACGCCGTAGCCGTAATCGGAGATCACGAGCGCATCGCAGTGCTGAAAAGCGGCACGCAATTGCCGCAGCAGTTGCTGCTCGGCAGCGGCGCTTAGTGCGGCGGTGCTGCCCTGGTCGAAGCGCACCAGCAACTGCTCGGCGGCTGAGATGCGGGTTTTCGCCAGAGTGGCCCGTTGCGGCTCAACAATCAGCCCGCCGGTGGCGATCCGGCGCTGCTGCAACGCAGCCATGATGCGCATCCCGGCCTCATCGCTGCCGATCACGCCGATCAGCGTAACATCGGCCCCGAGTGCGGCCAGATTAGCGGCGGTATTGGCGGCGCCGCCGGGTTGATCGTCGCGCCCGTGGATTTGCACCACCGGCACCGGCGCCTCGCGGCAGATCCGATCGGCTGATCCGGCGAAATAGCTGTCGAGCATCACATCGCCAATCACTGCGACCCGCAGGCCGCTGAATTGATCGATGACCTGGCTCAGATTATTGCTCATAGGGGTAATTGCATCTCCTCCGCTTGCCGATGCGAATGTCGGCATCAGGGCCAACTTGTTTCGCTCAGCGGTGTAATCATCAATTCCTGGATCACCGAATTGCCGGGGGTGCTGAGCATAAAGACGATCGCCTCGGCGACGGTGGCCGGCGCTTGCAGATTGCGTTCATCGGGCATCGGAATGCCCTGTTCCTCGAAGCGATCGAAGAAATGGGTGCGCATGCCGCCGGGAAAGATCGTGCTGACCCGAATATTGTGCGGGCGGCCTTCGACACCAAGGCCGCGACTGAAGCCGACCAGTCCCCACTTCGAGGCGTGATAGGCGGCCGCATTCGCCCAGGCGCGCGTGGCGGCGGTCGAGGCTACATTGACGATGTGGCCGCCGCCGTTGCGCCGCATCTGCGGCATCGCAGCGCGGGCGATCAGGAATGGTCCGCGCAGATTAACCCGGATCACCTGATCCCACTGCTCGATGCTCATCTCTTCCACCGAATAGGTATGATCGATCGCGGCGCACGAGATCGCGAAATCGAGCCGCCGGCAGGTTTCGGCGATCTGGGCGATTGCGGCGGCAACCTGCCCTTCGTCGCCGACATCGCAGGCGATGGCGAGATGATCGTGGTTGCCGCCGAGGCGGTGGCGGGTGCGTTCTGCCGCTTCGCCGCGTACATCGAGGCATGCGACCCGGCAGCCGGCCTCGGCCAATGCGACGGCGGTGGCTTCGCCAAGCCCACTTCCGGCGCCGGTTACCAGTGCGACGCGGTCGGCGAGTGATTGTAACTGCATAAAAGGATCCCTTTCCATTTGTCCTACTTCTTCTGAACCTACCGATGTAGGATTAGTCGCCCATCCAGGGAGCACGTTCGCCGACGCTGCGAGCCTGTTCCGCTGTTGCGACGGCCTGAGTCTGGCCGTTCAGCAGGGACTCGTAGAGTGCGGCAGTGCGATGGGCGGTGGTGGCCCAGGTAAACTCACGCTCGACCCGGCGGCGCGCTTTGCGTCCCATCTCGGCGCCGCGATCCGGCCGGCTCAGCAGATCGTGGAGTGCGGCGGCCAGATGCTGCGGCGCCTGTGGCGGTACGTGCAGGCCGGTCTGGCCATGTTGGACGGTGAACGTAAGCCCGCCGACCGCCGAGACGATGATCGGCCGGCCGCAGGCCATCGCCTCCAGTGGGGTCAGGCCGTACGATTCGTACCAGGGTGTGCTAACGGCGACATCGGCGGCGCAGTAGTAGCGGTAGAGTTGGTCGGGTTGGCGCTGGCCGAAAAAGATCGTGTGTTCGCTGATGCGTAATTCGGCGGCCAGCGCCTGCAAAACCCCGACTTCACCTGCATTCGGATCGCCGCTGACATGCCCGCCGACAAGCAGCAGTCGCACCGGCATGGCCCGTGCGTGAATAAGCTCGGCGGCGGCATACAGCAGGTTGCGCACATCTTTGCGCGGCAACATCCGGCCAACATACACAATCGTCGGGATATCGTCGAGCGGCAAGCCGATTGCCCGCCGCGCTGCGGCCCGATCGATCGGCCGGAAGCGCCTGGTATTGACCGCCGAGGGAATGATCATCACGCGGCCCGGATCGGCGCCGTAGTCGATCACCAGTTCGTGTTGCTCGGCCGGGCATTGGGCGATCATACAGTCAACTTCGTTGACGATCCGGCGCTCAACCGCGATTCGCTCGGGCGGGCTGGTATCGGCGGCACCCTGGTGGTGGCGCTTGGTGATGCCGGTGGCGTGAAAAATCTGCACTGCCGGAAGTTGCAACCGCTGGCGCAGACGCGCAACCGCCCAGCCCGACATCCAGAAGTGGCCGTGGAGCAGATCGTAGCGTGCGCCGCTGCGCAACATAAATGTGAGCATACCGCCGGTAAACTCGGCCATATGCGGCCAGATGTCGTCTTTGGGGATTGTCTGCACCGGCCCGGCATTGACGTGGATGACACGTACGCCGGGCGCCCAATCGACAACCTCCGGCAGCTTCGGGTCATCGCGACGGGTGAAAATATCGACCGCATATCCAAGCGATCCCAGGTTGCGGCTTAATTCGTCGAGGTGAACATTCTGACCGCCGGCATCGACGCCCCCCAACAGGGCGATCGGGCCGGCATGCTCGCTCACCATCGCAATCCGCTTCTGAATCGTCATTCACATGTTCCTTTCCGCCGCGCGGAATAATCTGCTTTTTGCTCGCTTTGGCGGCTTCGCAGCCAACCCGAAGCAAAAGAAATCCTTTTATTGATGCACTCCGGCGAGTACGGTGCCGAAGGCGACGTTCCAGTCGTGCTGAAAGCGCTCGATGCTGAAACGCCGCATGGCGGTTGTGTGGGCTGCTGCGCCGATGCGGGCGGCGAGTCCGCGATCTTCCAGCAGCGCATGCATACGCGCGATCAAATAGTCAGGATCGCAGGAGACAAAGCCGTTCACCCCGTCCTCGATGACGGTTGGAAGTTCGGTTGTCGCCAGGGCTACCACCGGCATGCCCATCATCATCGCTTCGACCACGGCCAGCGGTAAACTGGTGTAGCGCATTGGGCTGAAGAAGAAGCGATATTCGGCGACGCGCCGGTGCAGATCGCGGTAGGGAATGTCGCCGACACCGCCGAATGCTTCGCTGCCCATGCCGAAGAGCGTGAGTGGGATCTGTTCGCGAACGCTGTTGAAGATGTCGGCGCCGGCCAACCGTCCGCGCCGGCCCATGCCGTTCACAACACTCGCCCCTTCGGCGCGCCGGCCGCTGTAGCGCAGCGTCGAGTCGATCGCCACACTATGCTCGATCACCATTGTCGGGCTACGGCCGTTGTCCCACATCAGGCGGTTATAAGGCGTAACATGAACCAGCAGGATGTTCGGATCGTCCACGCAATGTTTTGTGGCGGTGGGGTCGGGACGCGGTGTATTGTGTTCCAGGTAGATCGCCGGTAAACGACGTTGGGCCGGGCTCAGAATCGCCTGGTCGTCGCTGAGATTATGCGGATCTTGATACAGCAGTAGATCGAGATCGAGATCGCGCACCTGCTCGGCAGGTACTTCACGGACGTTCGCGGGCATGTCGAAGGTATGACCGCGACCGCCATAACGCGGCCCGCGCTCGGGCGTGGTTGGGATGTACCAGGTATGCGGAATGCGCGCCAGGCTGTTGAGATAGCTGCCGTGAATATGCCAGGTCAAGATATTCAAGCGCCGCATGGTTTAGCCTCCTACCGCCCGCTCGGCCAGCGGTTCGACCGGTTTGCGCCGGCGCTGAATGTCCAGTTGGGCCAGCGCAGCCTGGAGCACCGGCTCAACCGGCAGGGCACGCAAGGCCGCCACCGGGCCGTAGCGCGAAGGGGTGTAGTCGAGGGCATCGACAACGCGATGCAGCGCACGGTTCAGCGGCGCGAAGACGTGTGGCCGGGTTGGCCCAAAGATCACCACGCTTGGCACGCCCAATGCGGCGGCCAGGTGCGATGCGCCGGTGTCGTTGGTGATCAAGAGGTTGAGTTCGGCGATCACGGCGCGAATTCGCCGATCGTGGTGCGGGCGCTCAGGTCGATCACCGGTGCGCCGATCATTGTCCGGACGAGTTTACAGGCCAGGCGCTCGCTGGCACTGCCGGTAAGCACAAACTCGGCTCCCGTACGTTGATGCAGTTCCTGACCCAGTGCGGCAAAACGGGTGGCCGGCCAGCGCCGGATTGGATCTTTGGCGCCGACATGCAGCCCGATCACCGGTAGGTTGGCCGGTGGACGCGGCGTGATCGAACGGGCACGGACGGTGTCGTTCGGGCTAAGTTTGAGGAACACCGGTCGCTCGACCGGCCGCGCGCCGGTAACGGCGACAAGCTCCAGCCAGCGTAGGTTCTCGTTCTGTTGCGGATTGTAGGGCAGGGCGATAGCGAGGCGCTCGTCGCCGGGACGTGCGTAGCCGAGGCTTGCGGCGGCGCCCAGAGCCTGGACGAAGCCATTGCTGACGTTTCCATCGCCGTGCATCTGGATCGCCAGATCGTAGCCGTAGCTACGTTGGCTTTGCAAAAACTGCTCGCTGCGCTCAACCGTATATGGCGCCTCGTGAATGCCCGCATAGCCGGGAAACGGCAACAGACGATCGATCAGTCCCGGCATATGCGGCAGGATCTGACTCGTCCAGGGCAAGCCGATCAGGCTGATCTCGGCCTGGGGGAAACGCCGGCGCACGGCATGCCAGGCCGGCGCCGCCATAAGCAGGTCGCCGAGAAAGAGCGCCTGAAAGATCACGATCCGCCGGATATCGGACGGTAGATTCATCTGTGGTGCTGTCATCTTGGTTCCTTTGATGGGCGATTCGCCGTTGGTGCCGGCAAAACCCCGATCAATCGGGTTCAATCAATGTCCAACGACATGCGAATTAAGCCGGTGTTCAAGCAGGGCAAGGGCTGCCACGGCCACGTCGTTGGGTGGGATGGCAAGGCAGGGCAAGCCGATCGGGCAGTCGAAGAGATAACAGGGCGCGCAGGGTGTCGGCTGCCGCAACAGCGTATGAGCGGTCACGCGCGGCTGCCATTGGCTTTCCAGATCGGTGCCGGAATACAGCCCTACCACCGGCGTCCCGACGGCATCGGCGAGATGGAGCGGCAAGGTGTTGCCGCAGATAACCACGGCAGCGCCTTCCACCAGGGCGGCAAATTCGGCGAAACTTGTGCTGCCGACGAGATCGATCGCAGTGGGCGCTTCGTTCAGGGCCGCCGCGACCTGCGGCCGTTCCTTCGGCGTGCCGGTGAAGATGGCCGGGATTCCTTGTCGGTTGAGGATCTGAGCAACCCGGCCCATCTGCGCGGCCGGGTAGCGCCGGGCCTGCGCACTTGCCCCTGGGTGGAGCACGACATACGGTTCTTCCGGCTGGATCTCCGCCGCAATCAGATGTGCGCGGGCGCCTGCGCGGGCGGCGTCGCTAATGGCGACGGTGAGTTGGCGCTGGCGGGCGTGAAAGCCCAGGCTCTCGACCAGGCGCAGGTTGCGCTCGACCTGATGCAGTTCATCGGGCGCCGGTGTCAGGCAGGTACTCAGCACGGCGCCGCCGAACTCCTTCGACTCGCCGGCTCGCAGCGGGATGCCGGCCAGGTAACAGACATATCCCGGCACCTGCGGGGTCTGGCTGAAGGAGCTGAAGATCAGGGCCGCATCGAAGTCCTTTCCGGCCAGTTCGCTGATCATGCGCCACTCGCGCCCCGGCTCAAAGAGCGGATCTTCCAGGGCTTGCCAGAGCGCCCGCATCACGATCACCTGATCGACCCATGGCAGCAACTCGGCGGCAGTGGCTCCGGCCGGGCTGGCCAGTAAGCTGATTCGCGCCTGCGGCAAATGCTCTTTCACCGCCCGCAAGGCCGGGCCGAGCATGATCACATCTCCGGCATTGTCGAGCCGTACGGCGAGAATATTCCGTGCGTCGAACCAATCAGCCATGATCAACCTCCTGCATGGGTTTTCGTCCGTGATCGCGATCAGGGCTGCGGCGCATCAATGCGCCGGCGCTGTTCCGACGCCAGGGCGGGTTCGGCATCCCGGCCCAGACTTCGCCCAGCAGCGCGGCGGCGGCCGCGATCACCTGTTCCGGCGAGATGCGGCGCAAACAGGCGTGATCGGTCGGGCATACGCGCTGGTAACAGATCCGGCAGGGTACGTCGTAGAACAGTTGGCGATGCGGCACCCGCCATGGCCCCCACTGCTCGGGCGGATTGGTGAGTGCGAAGAGCGAGATCACCGGGGTTTTCAGGGCGGCCGCCATGTGCATCGGTCCGGTGTTGTTGGTGATCACCAGATCGGCCATTGCGATCAGGGCCGTGAACTCGGGGAATGCCAGGGCGCCGGCGGCCGAGATCAACGGGTAGCGGCTCTGATTGCGAATCTGCTCGACCAGTTCGTGTTCGTCCTGGGTTCCACTGACCACGACGGTTGCGTTGAGTTGGCTTGTCGCAAGATCGGCCACCTCGCTGTACATCTGCCAGGGATAGGTGCGGGCGGGCATGGTGCAACCGGGATGGATGACGATCAGCGGCCGCGACATAGCGCCGGCACATGCGTTGGCGAGCCAGGCTTCAGCCGTGCGTCGGGCTTCCGGCGGCACCTGCAACACCAGATCGCGCTGATTGCTGCGGAAACCGACCGCACCCACCAGATCGAGTGCGCGTTCGACCTCGTGCATCAGATGTTCGGGATGGCGATGGCGGGTGGTCAGGAGCGAGCCGCATCCGTCGATCGATGCCGCCAGCCGCAATGGGATGCCGGCCAGGTAACAGACATAGGCCTGCGGCAAACTGCTCTGGCGGAACGACGTGAAGATCACCGCTGCATCGAAGTTGCGTTCGCGAAGCGTCGCGATCAGCGCGAACTCGCGCTCGGGATCCTGCGGCAGTTGCCCCCAGGGATCCATTTGCGGCGAGTGGTAGACGATCACATCGTCAACATCGGGGTTGAGGCGGGCGGCCTGCGCGCCCACCGGGCCTGCCAGCACGCTTAGTTCCACACCGGGTAATGACTCCTTGATCGCGTGGAGCGCCGGCGTCATCAGTAACATATCGCCGAGATTGTCGAGCCGAATCGCCAGAATTCGCTTGACGCTCCGCCATGCTTCGGGGATGTCGGTGATCGTGTGCATCGAGGTTCCTGTTCTTGACACTGCTTACGCGCTTGATCGGACGGACGACCTGCATCGTGGGTCTGGGCGCCTGCGGGAGATTGGAAACCGGTTTTGCGCCCCATCTTCACTGCCACAGCGCCGGCTGGTAATCGAGTTCAACCGCCGGGCCGAGATCGCTGAGTGCGGCCACAATCGCCAGCGCATGGGCGGTGTTGCGCGCCACTGCCGTCGGCCTGCGAATCGGATCTTGCGGGCGCGCTTCGGTGCCGAGATCGACCAGCACGGTGCGGCATCCGGCCCGATTGCCCGCCTCGATATCGTCGAGAATGTCGCCGATGAACCAGGAATGATCCAGATCGATCCGCAGTTGCTCGGCGGCGTTGATCAGCATCCCCGGCTGCGGCTTGCGACAGTTGCAGACATGGGCAAATCGCTCCACAATCCCTTCGGGGTGGTGCGGGCAATAGAACACCCCGCTCAGCTGAATATCCTGCTGCGCCAGTTGTGCCGTAAGATGCTGATGCATCGCGGCCAGATCGGCTTCGCTGAAATAGCCGTGGGCTATCCCGGCCTGATTCGTGATCAGGGCCAGTTTCCAACCGGCGGCCTGAAAGCGACGCAGGCCGGCACTAAGATTCGGGTAGAGCACCAACTCCTCGGGCCGGCGCGGATAATGGCGCGGCTCGACCAGAGTCCCGTCGCGATCAAGCAATAGGGCGGGTGTCGGCACAATCTGCTCCTTGTTTGGCCATTGTTTTAGCGCAGCGTCGAAGGCGGGATTCCGAGTTGACCACGGTATTTTGCGATGGTACGGCGGGCCAGTTCAAAGCCGCGGACGCGCAGCAGATCGACGATCTCGTCATCGGTGAGCGGCTGCGACTCGCCGGCGACGATCTCTTTCAGCACATCTTTAACCGAGAGCGAGGCGCTGAAGAAGGTGCTGTAGGGGATCACTTCGCGATTGGGGAGTTGGACGAATTTCTTGGCGGTGGCCCGGCTCACGGTCGATTCATTCAGTTCGACGGCGATTCCGACTTCGGTACGGGTGAGCGGCTGAAGATGCCTGATCCCGTGGCGGAGAAAATCTTCCTGGCGACTGATCACATACTCGGTGATGCGCTGAATCGTCGCACGGCGGTGGCGCATATTTTTCAAAAAAAGCCTGGCCCGTGACACATGCGAGCGTAGATGTTCGGTTTCTTCGGCGCTGGCCTCGGCCTGGCCTTTCCCAACCGCCCGGCTGAGTTCCTGGTAGAGCGGATTGAGCCGCAGCATCAAGCGGCGCGATTCGGCCACATCGACCAGGAATTGATCGTGTTCGACATAGATCACGACATCCGCTTGCAGCGCGGCTGTGCGCCCGCCGCTTTCGGTTGCCTGCGCCAGTGGGTAGGGGTGTAAGCAGGTGCGAATGATATCTCGCACCTGCTCGATCATCTGATAACTTACGCCCAGTGTGCGCGAGAGTTCGGTGTACCGATGGGCGGCGAAATCATCCCAATATTCGCTCACCACCGTGCGCAACAAGCCTTGCAGCGGAACGGGCGGATCGAGCCGATCGATCTGGAGCAGCAGGCATTCCTGGGTTGAGCACGCACCGATCCCCGGCGGCCCGATCTCTTGCATCAGGCGCAGCACCGCGCTGATGCGCTCCTCGGCTACGCCAAGCTGATCGGCCAGATCGGCGACGGCGCATTCCAGAAAACCATGTTCATTCAGCGAGCCGGCCAGATATTCGGCGATCACCAGATCGGCGGAACCGACGGCGAGCCGCAATTCGCTGCTCAACAGATCGATCGGCGAGGCCGGCGCCGGCACACTCAATAATGGATCGATCTCGCGATCGGCGGCGGCGAATTCGCGCTCGGCCGCCCAAAGATCCTGATCGGCCCGGAGACAGGCGTAGCAGACCGAGTCCTGAAGTAACCGACCGCAAATCTCACATTGGAGATCTGCGGCCTCGATCTGTTCGAGTGCGGGGTTGTCGGCCAATTCCTGTCGTACCAGTTGCTCTAGCTCCAGAGCATTTAATACGAGCATGTTGTTCAGGGCAACCAGTGCAGGCGAGGCCCGCATCTGTTGCTCCATGCCCATCCCCATCGACATTTGCATACCGGTCTCTCTGTGTCATTGTCATTCTGCATCGTTTACGGGAGCCGCGCCCCTGCGCTTCTTCTCATAGCAGAAAATGTGCCAGGATACGGTTCTGCTCGGCTGCGGTTTTGGGCCGCGTTCCATTGCGGCGGATGGGTATCACCAAAATGCCCTGCCTATTGGCACGATCCGTGCAACGTAGATGCTGGCCCGCCGCCCGCTGCGGGCGCAACCAAAGCAACACAACAAAGGAGTGAGCGTATGGCGATGAGGATGCTTGAGGATAAGTTTGTCTACGATCTCGCCGACATCTACGACGCAGAGCATCGGTTTCTGGAAGCTCAGCAAGAGATGTTGCAGCACGCCCGTGCGCCGCAGTTACAGATGATGTTGCAGGAGCATATTGCGCAAACCCAGGAGCAGATCCAGAATTTGGAACGGATCTACGCCGTGCTGGGAGCGCCGCCCGCGCGGGTGACATGCGAGGCCGCCGCAGGCCTGGTGAAAGAAGGCCAGAAGGGGATGCAGGAGTTCGCCGCGAATCCGGCGGTGCGCGATTGTATGATCTCCGGCGCAATCGCCAAGGTCGAGCATTACGAGATCGCATCGTATCGTGGTCTGGTGACGGCATTTCAAGGCGTGGGCCAGCACGAGATCTTGAGCCTGTTGAGCCAAAACCTTAATCAGGAAGAGCAAACGGCCCAGAAAGTTGAGTCCAGCCTGCCGATGTTGCTCGATCAGGCCATGCTTGCGCGCCAGCAAAGCGCCTAGTACGTCGGTAGCGTAATCGGATTTGTAGGCGTTTCGGGCCGCCGGCCCGTAAGGATTCTGTAGTTGTGATGCGGCGCAGCGAAGCTGCGCCGCATCAACAAATACGCTACCGACGTTCTAGTAAAGATTTTTGTGGTGCGGGTTTGGGCCTGTTTCATAGGCAAAAACCCGCACCACAAGCTTATTCCTGGCTGTAACCATTTTTTACCGTTGCTGGCACAGCTTTTGCATTATTTTCAAGGTGAACTATTTGTGTTCGAAATAGATTGAACCTTGAAGGGAGTGCGAGTTATGACGGCTCAAACATATAGAGCGGTGCCGAATACCCGGCGGGCGCGCGTACGCCAGGGGACGATCTATTCCGAGGTGGTTGGGCAAGGATCGCCGCTGCTGTTGCTCCACGGGCTTGGTGCTTCCACCCGCTGGTGGCAGCGGAATATTGCGGCGCTGGCCTACCGGCACGAGGTGCATATCCTCGATATGCATGGCTTTGGTCGTAGTAGTGGCCAGTTTGTGTTGTGCGACGCAGCCGATATCCTGGCTGAGTGGATGCAGCACAACGGGATCATGCGCAGCAGCCTGATCGGGCACTCGATGGGCGGCTATATCGCAGCCAATTTCGCCCACCAGCATCCGCTCCTAGTCGATAAGCTGGTACTGGTCGATCCTGCGATCTCAGTCTCGGGTGTACGGCCGGAGATGGGCGGCTTTGGCCGGCAGCGGCATTCGGTCATTCCCTGTTCCATGGTTGCGACGGCATTGTACGATCTTGGGCGCGCGGGCCTGCCGACCCTGGCAAAGGCGGCGCACGAGATGATGACCCGCGACATGGGGCCGATTCTGGAGCGGATCAAAGCCTCGACATTGCTGATCTGGGGCGAACATGATTCAGCCGTCCCGGTGAGTATGGGCCGCGAGTTAGCCCGCCGATTGCAGCAGGCCAAATTGCGCATCATGCCGGCGCCGGCCATGTTCCAATGTGGGAAAAGCCGCAGATCTTTAACCGCACGGTGGCGGATTTCCTGGCCGGTGCAGCGGTCTAGTACCGGTCGGCCTACGTCCGTCGCGGGTTTTAACGGCCTTGAGGCCGTCACCGTGCGATGTGCGCCGGAGACGTACGGACGCTAAAGCGTCCTAGGTTCTTGCCAGAAGCTAACGATACTTTCAGGACATCTCAAATCTCTCGGTTTTACAATAAGGCTCCAACTCTTTCCTGGCCGTCCATTCCCGATGTGTAATGCATCGGGAATTAGTATGAATCGCGCCATAAGGGCAAATGCACAGTAAAGGTGCTGCCCTGGCCGGGGCTGCTCTGCACGCTGATCGTGCCCTCGTGTTGCACCACAATCTCGCGTACAACATACAATCCGATCCCGACGCCGCCCACCTGGCGGGTCTCTTCATTCGGCGCACGGTAAAAGCGCTCGAACAGCATCGGCAGAACTTCGGCGGCGATCCCAACGCCTTCGTCGCGGACACTCAACAGCGCCTGCGTATCGGTGCCGACGGCGCGCACTTCGACGATGCCGCCGGCAGGGCTGTACTTGACGGCGTTCGACAGCAGATTTTGCAACACCTGTTCGAGCCGTACGGCATCACCTTCGATCATCAGCGGTTGATCGCCGGTAACATAGCGCAATTGATGCCGGTTCAGCCGCACTTGAACATCTTCGGCTACGTGGCGTACCAGCCAGTTCAGGTCGAACGGGGTGCGATTGATCGTGAGTTGGCCGGCTTCAATCCGGGCGCTATCGAGCATATCGGTGATCATCTGGTTGAGCCGTTGTGATTGTGAGACGATCACATCGATCGAGCGTTGGTTCGCTTCGCTCAGATCCTGGCCGTTCATCAGGCGCCGGCGCAACAGTTGGGCCTGCCCGAGCAGCGAGGTCAGGGGGTTCTTCAACTCGTGGGCGGCCACCGAAAGAAACGCATCGCGGATACGAAGCGCCTCTTCGGCCCGCGCTCGGGCGGCTTGTTCCGCTTCGCGAGCTTGTTGGGCGCCGGCCAGCAGTTGCGCGCGCTCTTGCTCGGCCAGTTTGCGCTCGGTGATATCCTGCACGATCACGCCGACGCCAAGTACTTCGCCGTCCAGCCGCCGCACCGGGTAGTAGCTCACGAGCGCATAACTGCTCGTCAATCTATCGCCGCTAGCCTGGTCGGATTCGCCGACCGGTTGCGTGGCTTGGCTGTCCCGGTTGGTCAGTTCCAGATCGATAATCGGCTCGCCTGTTTCAAGCACCATCTGCCAGTAGTGCTCCCAGATCGGGGCGTGTTGCGGGAACACGTCGCGGGCCAACCGGCCGATATGCTCGCTTGCCGAGCGATGGTTGATCTGCGCCATAGCGGCATTGATCCGGCGATAGCGGAAATCATTGTCCATAAAAGCCAGCCCGATCGGCGCCGAATTGATCAATGTATCGAGCAGGGCCAGGGCTTCATCGGCGGCATTAAGCGCCTCGCGCTCCGACGCCGTCAGGCGGGCTCGTTCCAGGGCCTGGGCGCAGAGCCCGGCCACGGTGGTAAGAAAGGTGCGTTCATCGGCGTCGAAGCGGCGGGCCGTCGGGAACGCGAGGCCGATCACGCCGATCGAATCCTGGCCGAGCGAGAGCGGCAAGGCCGCCCAGGATCGTTCTTCATCGCTGGGATAGGCGCGGGCCAGGTGCGGGTACAACTGTTCACGGGCGGCGATATTCTCCAGCCAGACCGGCTCGTTGCGCCGCACGGCATCGGTAAGCGGCGTCGCCAGAGCAAGCGAGATCCGCTCCCACTCCGTTCGGACCGCCGGATCAAGGTTGCTGCTGTCGAGGATTCGGATCTGTTGTTGATCATGTTCCACAATCAGCACAACTCCAACCTCGGCCCCCAGCATCTCCAGGCTGTTGCTGATCACCACCGAGGCGATACCCTCAGGTGTGAGCGCCCGCGAGAGCGCCGCAGTCAGTTCCAGCAACCGTTCGGCACGTTCGGCCGAGCGTTCCGCCGCCCGGCGGGCCGCCTGTTCCGCTTGATATGTCTGGGCCAGGGCTGCTTCCGCCTCGTGTAGCGAGCTGAGATCGGTGATGAAGACGGCGAAAACCGCTTCGCCGTTTGGGTCGTGATCGATGGCTGCGATCCCGACCAGCACCGGCACGCGCCGGCCGTCCTTGCTTAAAAAGACTTTTTCATAGGGCCGGCAAACCCCATCGCGCCGCAACTCCGCGATCGCCTGTGCGTCGCGCACATGATACTCCGGCGGCGTCAGATCCTGCCAGACGGCGCCGAACTCATCGGGTTCATAGCCGAGCAGCGTGCGCAGGGCGGGATTGATATAGCTGATCGAGCCGTCGCGTTCGCTGATCAGCAGGCCGATCGTGGCATTGTCGGCCAGTCGCCGCAGGAGCCCCTCGCTCACCCGCAACGCCTCTTCGGCTTGCTTCGCCGCATTGATATTCTGCACCAGGATGAGGCCGAATTGCACGCTCTGATCGGGGTTGCGCACCAGCGTGCGCGCAACCTGGGTCCAGATCGGGTTGCCGTTGCGATGGATATAGCGCTTCTCGATCGCCGGAGCCTGTTCGCCGCGCAGCACGCGCTCAAGCTGTTCCAGTTCCGTCGCTCGGTCAGCGGGATGGGTGAGATCGCGGGGATGCATATTGCGCAACGCCTCGGGATCATAGCCGACAATGGCGCAGAAACCGGGATTAACGGCCAGCAATCCGCCGTTTGGGCCGGTCAGAATGATCCCGACATCGGCCTGCTCGAAGACGGCGCGAAATGGGCCGTCGGACTGGCCGATATGAAAGCGCTGATGTTTCAGGGCCAGGTGCGCGGTTTCCATACCATCTGGATCAGCTACCGGATCATCGCTGATCGCGCTCAGGATCAGATCGACGCCGAGCGCTCGACCGACCCGCGAGAGCAGCGGGTACAGCGAAACCAACCAGCGGCGCGTCCCGCCTTCCTCACGCAGCAACAGATCCAGAACCGGCTGCTTTTTGATCAGGCTT
Source organism: Oscillochloris sp. (assembly GCA_012032775.1). Classification (GTDB taxonomy): domain Bacteria; phylum Chloroflexota; class Chloroflexia; order Chloroflexales; family Chloroflexaceae; genus JAAUQO01. The sequence goes on from JAAUQO010000086.1 coordinate 15,190, forward strand.
TCGCCGACTAAGGCAGCCAGTGGCGGACTGGTTGGCGGCAAGACCGTATCGATCGGCGCGCCGATTGGCACAACGTGCAACCCAATAATTTCGACGAATGCAGGATCGGCCTCGGCGATCCGCAGTTCAGGATCGACGAATGCGACGCCGGGCGCAGAAGCGGGCGGCGTGATGGTATGTGATTCGGATTTGTGCGACGACATGCAGCGCGCTCCCTGAATGACCCTGAGCGCCGGGCAGGATGTGAGGAGGTTAGGCGGAATAATTCCGTTGCAGTATGGTTATGTTTCCCGTAGTTTACCATGCTTTAACGGTGATAGGGGCGAAGCATTCGCCGCCCAATCGTGCCGAACCAGGTAATCCAGGCGAATGCTTCATTGCATATGATGCGAGCGATCCGCGTCAGGTTTGGATCACCGCCGCCGGCCGTGCGGCTAACGCATAGTATGTGCCGAGTGCGGCAACCATTTCCAGGTCGGGCACCTCCGGCCCGTTCATCAACTCGGCCGGGATCAGGTCGATCGTTGCGATCCCGCTTCGATCAAACGGGGCCGGAAAACCGGTGCTGCCCGCCGTCAGCAATACCAGCGCCGTAATCGCTGCTGAGAACATTGGTGTCCTCGGCAGGGCTGCCGTCATGCAGCCGTACGTCTCGGAGACGGCACCGCCGTTGCGCCAGAGCCAAGCCCGCAGCCTTTAGGCATGGGATCATGACTTGTTACCCGTAGTATTACTATAGGGTTAAAGCATCTTCCCTTGACGGAGTGCGTCATGCCGGGTACCCTACGATCAGTTCCGAATTTCACAGACGCATAATTGGCCGATCACGGGCGCTTGTCGGTCGCCCGGTAGATGCTTCCTGCCGCCGGCATCGGTATCCGGAAAATGGTTGAAAGATCAACCGTTTGATTGCGAGCACCCGTGAATGACACAGCATGGAGGGTCGACGATGATCGAATCCACAGCGCACGCTCCTTCGCGTGCCCCCCGCAGCAACCCAATTCGTACTCGTACTGATTGGGAGGAACAGCGCCGGGCCTTTCTGGCCGATCCGGGTGCGTTCCACGCTGCGCTTGCCCGCTCGACGATTCATTGGTTTGATCAGGCTCGGAACGCCTGGATCACCTGGGACGAGGAACAGCAACAGTGGCTCGGCCTCGATGCCCTAAGCGGCGCGCCGGTCGATCTCGCCTATGGCGCTGATTATCAGCCCTGGCAACGTACCCTCGATGCCGACAATCCGCCGTTCTATCGCTGGTTCTCGGGTGGCCTGACCAATGCCTGTTTTAATGAAGTCGATCGCCATGTGCTGATGGGCTACGGCGATGAGACGGCGTTTTTCTTCGAGGGTGATCGCTGGGATAGCTCGCTCAACGATGGGCGCGGCGGTCCGGTTACCCACGAGCGGATTACTCGTCGTCGTTTGTTGGTGGAGGTGGTGAAGGCTGCGCAGGTGCTCAAGGGTCTCGGTTTGAAGCAGGGCGATCGGATCGCCATGAATATGCCGAATATCATGGCCCAGATCTATTACACCGAGGCCGCTAAGCGTCTGGGAATTGTTTATACGCCGGTGTTCGGCGGTTTCTCCGACAAGACCCTCTCGGATCGTATGCATAATGCCGGCGCTCGCGTGGTGATCACGTCCGACGGCGGCTATCGCAATGCGCAGGTGGTGGCCTACAAAGAGATCTACACCGACCAGGCCCTTGATAAGTATTTGCCGATCGAAATGGCCCTGGAGATTGTGCGCAATACGCTCGCCGATCAGTCGCTCGCCGACTCACACGTCGAGGCGCTCCTGGCGGCGGTGGAATCGGTGATCGCCAATGATATCACCGTCGAGCGCTCCGATGTTATGCGCGGCGTCGGCCAGGGTCTTGCCGCACTCCACGATCTCGACCCCGCCACGCAGTCGCAGATTCGTACCGCTGTCGCCCGCGCCCTTGTCGCTTCGCCGTCGCGGGTCGAAACTGTGCTCGTGGTGCGCCATACCGGTCAGGATATTCTCTGGCGCGACGACCGCGACCGCTGGAGCCACGAGTTGCTGGCCGAGGCGACCGAGCGGGTGCTGGCCGCTGCCCGCGCCGCCGGGATTGATGTGCAGTCCGAGGCCGATCTGATGGCCTTGCCCGACGATCAGTTGATCCGCGCCCTCTATGCCAGCACACCATGCACGCCGGTCGATGCCGAGTACCCGATGTTTATCATCTATACCTCGGGCAGCACCGGCAAGCCCAAGGGCGTTGTGCATGTGCATGGCGGGTATGTCGCCGGCGTCACCCATACGCTCAAGGTCAGCTTCGACTCCGAGCCGGGCGATGTGATCTATGTGATCGCCGATCCGGGCTGGATCACCGGCCAGAGCTATATGCTCACCGCCACCATGAGCGGGCGGCTCACCGGTGTGATCACCGAAGGCTCGCCGGTCTTCCCTTCGGCCGGGCGTTTCGCCAGTATTATCGAGCGCCATAATGTTCAGATCTTCAAAGCCGGCGTGACCTTCCTGAAGTCGGTGATGTCGAATCGCCAGAATGTCGAGGACGTGCGCCAGTACGAGATGCAGAGCGTGCGGGTCGCGACTTTCTGCGCCGAGCCGGTTAGCCCGGCGGTGCAGCAGTTCGGCATGGAGATTATGACGCCGCAGTACATCAATTCGTACTGGGCCACCGAACACGGCGGCATTGTCTGGACGCATTTCTACGGCAATGATGATTTTCCGTTGCGCCCCGACGCCCATACCTATCCCTTGCCCTGGGTCGCCGGCGATGTCTGGTTGCAGGAGAATGTAGAACCGGAGAACCAGGAACCAGGCGGCACGGCAGGCGCTGGTGCGCAGTTGGCGGTTCTCGGCTCTGCCTATCGTAGCGCTGAGTATGAGGAGAAGGGCGAGATCGTGATCACGGCGCCCTATCCCTACCTCACCCGCACGATCTGGGGTGATGTGGCCGGCTTCGAGGCCGCCGTAGCTGCTCGGGATTTTGCGTCGAACCCATGGCGCGGCGATGCCGATCGCTTCGCGAAGACCTACTGGCGCCGCGGGCCGAACGGCGAGTGGGCCTATGTCCAGGGCGATTTCGCGATGAAGTACGCCGGCGGCAGCTTCACGCTGCACGGTCGTTCCGACGATGTGATCAATGTCAGTGGTCATCGGATGGGCACCGAGGAGATCGAGGGCGCCATTCTGCGCGACCGCCAGATCACGCCCGATTCGCCGGTCGGGAACTGCATCGTCGTTGGTGCGCCCCACCGCGAGAAAGGGCTGACGCCGCTGGCCTTTGTGCTGACGACGCCCGGCCATAAGCTGACCAGTATCGACCGGCGCCGGCTTGATGATCTGGTGCGCTCCGAGAAGGGCGTGGTGAGTGTGCCCGAGGATTATCTGGAGGTGAGCGCATTCCCCGAGACGCGCAGCGGCAAGTATATGCGCGCTTCCTGCGCAGTATAGTGCTTGATGAGCCGCTCGGCGATACGACTACCCTGCGCAATCCCGAAGTGCTCGATGAGTTGCAGACGGTGATCGAGCAGTGGAAGCGCCGCCAGAAATTGGCCGAAGAACAGCAGATCATCGAGCTCTATCGCAACTTCCGTATCGAGTACCATACCGTCAAGGTCGGCAAGCCGAAACTGGCCGTTGTTACCGTGACGAACCCGCCGGTGAACGCACTCAACGAGCGGGCGCTCGACGAGTTGAACACGATCGTCGATCACCTGGCCCGGCGCGAAGATGTGGCGGCGGTGATCTTCACCGGCCAGGGTACGAAGAGTTTCGTGGCCGGCGCCGATATTCGTCAGTTGCTCGAAGAGATGCATACGGCGGAAGAGGCGATCGCGTTGCCGAATAACGCTCACCTGGCTTTCCGCAAGATCGAGCGCATGTCCAAGCCCTGTATCGCCGCGATCAACGGCGTGGCCCTTGGCGGCGGCCTGGAGTTCGCCCTGGCCTGTCATTACCGCGTCGCCGATACCCACGCCGAATTCGGCCAGCCCGAGATCAATCTGCGCCTGCTGCCCGGCTACGGCGGTACGCAACGTCTGCCGCGCTTGCTGCACGTCCGTACCAACGGCACCGGCCTGCTGCGCTCGCTCGAACTGATCCTCGGCGGTCGCAGTATCAACGCCAGTGAAGCCCACGAGATCGGCCTGGTCGAGGCGCTGGCCCAGGGAACCCAGGACTCGCTCAGTGTTGCCAGTGCGCTCGCCCGCGAATACATCATCAGCGACGGTGAGCCGCGCAACACGGATCGCAGCAGTGATATGCCCGCCCTGAGCGATGTGTTTATCCATCGCCAGGAGCAGCTTGCTGAGTGGGCCAATCCACAGGCCAGCTTTGTCAGCGATGAACTGAGCAGCATCCTCGCCCATCCTCGCATCGAGCGGATTGTGCATCAGGCGGGCGGCGCCGGGCGCGCCAGGGCGGTGGAGCGGGCGATCGAGGCGGTGCGCTTCGGCTTCGAGCAGGGCTTCGATGCCGGTCTGTCGCACGAGGCCCGACTCTTCGCAACCGCTGTGGTCGATCCCGAGGGCGGTAAGTTCGGTATTCAGGCCTTCCTGGATCGGCAGTCGGCGCCGTTGCCCACCCGCAATCCGCCGATTACCGCCGAACAGGAGCGCCTGTTGCTCGAACAAAGCCAACTCCTGCCGGTCGGTTCGCCGTTCTTCCCCGGCGTCACCGCGATCCCGACCTGGCAGTACGCTCAGGCCGTCATCCGCGATCCGGTCAGCGGCGCGGGATCACACGGCGATCCGGCCGATGCCGAACACCAGATCATTATCCCGGTCGAGCAGCCCGGCCCCGGCCAGGCGCTGCTCTATATTCTGGCCTCCGAGGTGAACTACAACGATATCTGGGCGATCACCGGTATTCCGATTTCGTTGTTCGATGAGCACGACCGCGACTGGCATGTGTCCGGTTCGGGCGGGATTGCGCTGGTGGCCGGTATGGGTGAAGATCTGCGCGGTGAGGGTCGGCTGAAAGTCGGCGATCTGGTGGCGATCTACTCCGGCCAGTCGAATGTCCACGCACCGATCATGGGCCTTGATCCGATGGCCTCCGACTTCGTGATCCAGGGCTACAACACGCCCGACGGCTCGCATCAGCAGTTTATGTTGGCCCAGGGGCCGCAGTGCTTGCCGTTGCCGCCCGATATGACCCTGGAGGCCGCCGGTAGCTATATGCTCAACCTGGGCACGGCCTACCGCGCCCTCTTCACCACCCTCGGCATCACCGCCGGGCGGACGATCTTTATCGAAGGTGCGGCTACCGGTACCGGCCTCGACGCGGCTCGCTCGGCGGCGCGCAACGGCCTGCATGTGATCGGTATGGTTAGCTCCGAAGCCCGTGCCCAAACCCTGCGCGACTCCGGTGCGCGCGGCGCGATCAACCGCAAGAACCCGCAATACAAAGACATCTTTACCCGGGTGCCGAGCGATCCGGCAACCTGGGTAGCCTGGGAGCAGGCCGGCCATCCGATGCTGGAGGACTTCAAGGCCCAGAATGATGGCCGTCTGGCCGATTACGCCGTGTCGCACGCCGGTGAAACGGCCTTCGCGCGCTCGTTCCAGTTGCTCGGCGAACCGCGTGACGGCCACATCCCGACCCTCACCTTCTACGGCGCCAGCAGCGGTTATCACTTCACCTTTATCGGCAAGCCCGGCGCCGAGTCGCCTGCGGCGATGCTGCGTCGCGCCAGGCTGCGGGCCGGCGAGGCGGTGCTGATCTACTACGGCGTCGAAACCGGCGCCCAGAACCTGGTTGATGCGGCCGGGTTGGAGGCGATCGAGGCGGCGCGCAAGATGGGCGCACGGATTGTGGTGGTGGCCTACACCGACGCCCAGCGCGAGTTTGTGCTTTCGCTCGGTTTCGGCGCCGCCTTGCGCGGTGTGGTCAGCCTGGAAGAGATCAAGCGCCGGCTGGGTGATGAGTTCGAATGGCCGGAGACAATGCCGAATCTGCCCGATGCCCGGCGCGATCCGCAGGGCTTGAAGGAGGCGGTGCGGCGCTTCAACGACCTGATCTTCAAGCCGATCGGTGCGGCGGTGGGTCAGTATCTGCGCAGTTCCGACAATCCGCGCGGCTACCCCGACCTGATCATCGAGCGGGCCGGGCACGATGCGCTGTCGGCCAGTGCCATGCTGGTCAAGCCCTTTATTGGTCGGATCGTCTACTTCGAGGAAGTGGGCGGACGTTGCTACTCCTTCTTCGCGCCGCAGATCTGGATGCGCCAGCGCAAGATCTACATGCCGACCGCCAATATCTTCGGGACGCACCTTTCGAACGCCTACGAAATTGTGCGCCTGAACGACGAGATCAGCGCCGGCTTGCTCAGCATCACCGAGCCGTTGTTGATCGAGTGGCCCGAGTTGGCCGACGCCCATCAGGCGATGTGGGAGAACCGCCACGCGGCGTCAACCTATATCGTCAATCATGCCCTGCCGCGTTCGGGCCTGAAGACCAAGGACGAGCTCTACGAGGCCTGGACGGCGGTAGAGTAAGGATCGAGGCTGAAGGTGCGGGCCGGATGTTGCGCCCGCCCCTTTAGCCCGGCATCATTCTCACGACCGATGCCGGCTGCCTGCGAGTGATGGTAGCCTGAGCATACGAATCACTGAGCGATTGAGGATACGCGATGCGCTGGGAAATCGGCACAAACAGTTGGATGAGCACTCGTGGCGGCACACTGCGCGCTGGACATAGGCGTATTGTGCCCAGCGCTCGGTGATTTTGTAAATCATTATCGAACGGACACACAGGTGTCGAGGGCCGGTACGCAGGCCCCGGCACCTGTTTTTTATGCTACAGTTTCGGTGGTCTGCGTTCGGCGCAGGAGCAACCAATGATTATCGCGGACCTGAACGAAATCAGCCGTATCTACGGCGGGCGGACGATTTTTAGCGGCTTGAACTGGTCGCTCCAGGCCGGTGAGAAGATCGGCCTGGTTGGGCCGAACGGCACCGGCAAGTCGTCGCTCTTGAAGATTCTGGCTGGCCTGGAGCCGCCCGAGGCCGGGAGCGTAACCTTGCGGCGCGATCTGCGGGTGGCCTATCTGGCGCAGGAATACAGCGGCGAGCCGGATCGCGGCGTTCTGGCTGAGTTGTTGGCCGGTCGCGCCGATATCGCCGAACTGGAAACCCAGATCGCGGCCCTTGAGGCCCGCATGGGCGATCCCGAACTGGCCGCCGATATGGACGCGCTGCAACGGGTGCTCGACGCCCATGCCGCCCTGCTGGCCCGCCACGTCGCCCTTGGCGGCCCACAGTTGCACGGCCGCGCCGAAGGGTTGTTGCGCGAATTGCATCTGCCCGAGGCCCAGTGGCACACACCAATGCGGCTGCTCTCGGGCGGCCAACGCAAATTGATCGGCCTGGCCCGTTGTCTGCTGGCCGAGCCGGATATGTTGTTGTTGGACGAGCCGGATAATCATCTCGATATGGCGCGCAAAGCCGAACTGGAAGCCTTGATCCGCAGCTTTCGCGGCGCAGTTGTGATCATCTCCCACGATCGCTATCTACTCGACGAGACGGTCGGGATCATTATGGAGTTGGAGCCGGCACGCGGCGGCGCGGTGTTGATCCGTTGGGAGGGCAACTATTCGTCGTATGCGACGCAGAAGGAATTGGTGCTGCGTAAGCAGCAGCAGGATTATATCGCGCAGCAAAAAGAGATCGCCCGGCTCGAAGAGGCGATCACGCGCTTCAAGCTCTGGGCGAGCATTGTGGTTAACGAGCGTCATATCAAGCAGGCCCGCAACAAGCAACGACAGATCGACCGCATGGATAAGGTTGATCGGCCGGTGCTTGAGCGGCGGGCGATGGCGTTGCAGTTCAAGCCGCGCGCTCGCGGTGGGCGGAAGGCGGTGGAGTTGCGCCGGATCGACAAGTGTTTCGGCGACCACATTATTCTGCTCGATGCGCTCGCCACAGTTGAGAATGGCGAGCGGATCGGTATTGTGGGGCCGAACGGCGCCGGCAAAACCGTGCTGCTCCGCATGATCGCCGGCCAACTGGTGCCCGACTCCGGCGAGATCTGGGTTGGGCCGAGTATCAGTACGGCGATGTACGCCCAGCACCACGAAACCCTGGATATGCAGCAGACGCCGATCGAGGCGTTACGGGCGCTCAAACCGATCAACGAGGGCGAGGCGGTGGCGCAGTTGATGAAGTTCCTCATCCCCTATGATGCCGCGCGTCAGCCGATCGCCCGCCTGAGCGGTGGTGAGAAAAGCCGGGTACAGCTTTGTATGTTGATGTTGAGCGGCGCAAATTGTTTGCTGCTCGACGAGCCGACCAACAACCTCGATATTCCATCGGCGGAAGTGCTTGAGGGCGCACTGGAAGCGTTCCCCGGCACCATCATCGTTGTCTCGCACGACCGCTATCTGCTTGATCGGGTGGCCGACCGGATCTTCGCGGTGGAAGACGGCGAATTGCGGGTGTATGCCGGCGGGTACAGCATGTATGCCGAGCAAACCGAGCAGCGCTTACCCTAAGCGCCGGCGGGTTGTTGCGAACCCCGGCGCAACTCGCTAAGGCTCTCGAACGTCTCATCACCGGCGAAACAACGCTTTACACAGAGGTGGGTGATGAGACGTTCCGGCTCATTGATCACGGCGGCGGCACTACTGTTGGTGTGCTGGCTGATCTGGTCGCGCTTGCATATTGTGATCTGGATCCCGCTACCCTGGTGGGGTGCATTGATCGGCGCGATCGGGCTTTTTTTGATCGTGCAACATCTGCTCGCCACGCTTTTTAGTCGGCGCCCCTGAATGATGCTCCGGCGCACTTGCCGGAGCACGGGGTATGTGGGCGTTGGCCCGCTGTGCAAACGTCCGATTATCGTACGATCCAGGGAAGGTAGAGCTGCTGGTGCGGTTTTGCGGCGCTTTGTCGTCGTCGCGGATGCTGAGGGTCGCCACGGCGATCTCGATCGTCGCAAGCTCGTTCGGCGTCGGCTCGCTATGGTAAGCCG
>JAAUQO010000087.1 GCA_012032775.1 Oscillochloris sp.
GATGATCCTGTTGCTTGAGCATACGCAACGGGCCGACATGCGGGTAGCGCCCTTGTTCCACCAGTTCGGCCACCGTCAGGCCCGGCGGCGCACTCGGCCCTGCGGCAGGATCGCGAGTTGCCGCGCTACATCCGCCGACGGCAAACTGCTGATCGCCTTGCCGTCGAGCAGAATCGTGCCGGCGCTCGGGGTGAGCAGCCGGGCCAGGGTTTTTAACAGGTCGATTTTCCCGAACCGTTCGGCCCCACTAACGCCGTAATCCGGCCGTGCAGGATCTCCAGCGATAGGCCGGCGATCACCGCCCGCTCGTGGTAGCCCACAGCGAGTTCGTGGGCCGTCAGGGCTTTCGGGTGTCCGTTGCCGGTCATTTAGAACCCTCCGCGTGGATTGCGCAGCAGCAGGTAAAGAAAGAACGGCGCACCCAGCAGGGCTGTCACCGCGCCCACCGGTAAGCCCGCCGTGTCGGGGATATCCAGGCCGGTGAGTCGGCCCAACCAGCCGATCGTGATCGTGCGGGCGACAATATCCGAGCCGATCAACAGGATCGCGGTGATCAGCACACTCAGCGGGAACAGCCGCCGCACATCGCTGCCGACGATCCGCCGGGCCATATGTGGTCCGACCAGGCCGATAAATCCAACCGCCCCGACCACCGCTACTGCGCCGGCGGTGAGCAGTGCAGCGGCGAACAGCAGCAACAGCCGGGCCCGCTCCACGCCCATCCCCAACCCGCGCGCCACGCCATCGCCGAGTTGCAGCACATTCGCCACCCCGGCGCAGAGCAAGCCCAGCGGAACCGCCACCGCCGCCAGGGGCCAGAGCATATGCCAATGAACCCAGACCCGCCCACTGGTTGAGCCGATCGTCCAGCGGATAATCCGCACGATCTGATACTCGTCGGCCCAGAGCAGCAACACCGAGGTGAAGGCGCTGCACATCCCGGCCACCAGCACCCCCGTCAACACCAGGCGCACCGGGTCGCTGCCGTTCTGCCAACTCAGCAGGTAAACCAGCATGCCGGTCGCCATGCCGCCGATCAGCGCCCAGAACGGCAACATCAGCCCGGCGTCGCTACTCTGGCCGGCAGATCCGCCGGCTGAAGCGATCATGAAGATCACGATCGCCAACACACCGCCGGCCGAAACGCCCATCAATCCCGGCTCGGCCAGCGGATTACGGGTGAGGGTTTGCAAGATCGCGCCGGCCAGGCCGAGCATCCCGCCGGCGACGATCGCCACCAATGCCCGCGCAGTCGCAACCCCCAGACTACCTGGCGATGGAGCGGATCTGCGGCCTGATTGAGCAGCGCCAGCAGAATATCGCGCGGCGCAATCGAGAGCGTTCCGACCACAATATGCAGCACAAGCAGCGCCGCCAACACCAGAATTGCCATACCGAGCAGCAGCCGAAAGCGGCGCACCGCAAACGGGCGCGGATCGTGCGAGCGATCGGCGCGGCGTTGTTCTGCCTGCGTTGTTGCGAGTTGGGCCACGGTTAATGCCTCGTGATCAGCCGGCGTAACAAGAGCAGGGCGATCGGCGAACCGAGTGCCACCGTTACCAGGCCAACCGGCAGTTCGGCCGGTCGGAAGATCTCGCGGGCCGCCAGATCGGCGGCGGTGAGCAAGAGCGCGCCAAGTAGTGCGCTGATCGGCAAAACCTGGCGCGCATCAGTGGTTCGCAGCACGCCACGCACCATATGCGGCGCAACCAGTGCGACAAAACCAATCGGCCCGCACAGGGCAACTACGGCAGCGTTGAGCGCGATCGCCACCAGAAAGATCAGCAAGCGGGTGCGAAAAACCGGCAGCCCCAGCCCTTCGGCCATCTCATCGCCGAGTTGCAGCAAATTGAGCGGGCGGGCGAGCAACAGCGCCGCCGGCAGGGCCAGGGCGATCCAGGGCGCCACCAGCGCAACATCTTCCCAGGCCCGCCCAACCATGCTCCCCACCAGAAAGCGGTAGAGGACGCGCAGTCCTTCCGGCTCGCCAAGCACAACCACCACGGTAATCAGAGCGCCGAACAAGGCGCCAAGGGCTGCGCCGATCAGAATCATCCGAACCGGATCACGCGTCAGCCTGGTTGCAAATAGGATGATGAACCCGACCGCCAATCCACCGGCCAGTGCGAAGATCGGCAAAACGCCGACCGGCACGGCGATATTGAAGATCACCACCACCGCCACCGCCAACGAGGCCCCGGTTGAGACACCAAGCAACCCCGGCTCGGCCAGTTCATTGCGCAGCGCGTCCTGGAGCATCGCCCCGGATACGGCCAGCGCTGCGCCGGACAATACGCCCATCAGCACCCGCGGCAAACGCACCTCCCAGATCACGATCCGGGGTACACGCTCGCCGCCCGATCCCAGCAGGATGGCGAACACATCGGCGAGGGGAATTGCCGTAATGCCGCGACTTAAAGCCAGGATAGCGACGACGGCGATTGCGCCGAGCAGCACTAATCCTACCAGCATCACCCGGCCCAGGTGCGCCGATCGCCGGAGTGCCGTGGGCCTGGCGCGTGGGAGTATCTGCGTAATTGACATAGAGTGCTTAGTTTCCTGCGATCTCCTGCACCTGCGCCTCGGTCAGAGCGGCCGGGAAGACTTCGGGGTAGATCAGCGGCATATATGTGTCGAGGAATTTTTGCGCCGCCGGCAAGCTACTGGCGATCGGGTTTTCGTAGCCGGGAGTACCGAGCACCCGCCCGTTCTGTACGGCCTGCAACTCGTTCCAGAGCGGATCGTCGGCCAGGGCCGCCAGCGTGTCCTCGCGGCTCGCGCTGCTCCAATTGTTAAGAATAATCACATCGGGATCAAGTGCCAACACCCCCTCGATGTTGGTCTCGTAGCCCCAATACTCGTCGGGCGTGGCCTTCTGCCAGTCGCACTGCGCCAGGGAGTTAAGGATCTGGCAGAGCGGATCGTCGATCGTGCTGACATAGAATGCCTGATCGTCCATCGCAGCCAGTTTCAGTACCGAAATATCCTTCGGCGCCAGGGATTGGTAGGCTTCGTAACGGGATTGAAAGGCGGTGATCGCCTCCTCGGCCTGGGATTCCAGCGCGAAGAGCGTGGCAACATTGCGCAGATGATCGTACAACTGCGCAAGATTTGCGGGTTGCGGCGGGATATACACCGGCGCGATTCCCTCCATCGCCTGAGCTTCTTCGATGCTGTAGGCCATGATCAGATCGGGCCGCAGGCCGGCAACGTCCTCAATATCGATACTATCGCCGTACTTGACGGCGTGGATCTCGTTGCCGGCGTCGCCGAAATAGATCGGATCGCTCAGCATCTCGGGGTTGGCCAACACACCCACCGGCAGAATACCGAGCGTCGCCAGCATGCCGAAGTTGTCGTTGTACAGCGCCACAACTCGCTCGGGGCGCTGGGCCAGAGTCAGTTCGCGCCCGGTGCCATCGCTAACAGTCCGCGGATAGGCATCTGTGGGGGCCGGCGCCACCGCAGCGGGCGCACTGGTCGGAGCGGGTGCTTCAGGCGCCGCAGCGGGCGCACTGGTCGGAGCGATCGTTACCGGCGCGCTGCCGCAGGCGGCCAGCAGCAGCGCGAACAACAGGGCCGGAATCAGCCGACGCCAACGCATAGTCTGTCTCCTGATCTTTGTGGTAGCAATAGGCATGCGTTCCGCAGCCTGCCCAACTCACTCCGCCAGCGCGTACTGGCGGGTATGTAACTGGCGATACAGCCCGTCATGGGCGACGATCTCGTCGTGACGGCCCAACTCTACTACTCGCCCATGATCGAGCACCGCGATCTGGTCGGCATTACGAATGGTCGAGAGCCGATGGGCGATCACGATACAGGTGCGCCCCTGCCGTAAGCGCTCAAGGGCCTGTTGAATCTGGGCTTCGGTGGTGCTGTCAACTGCCGAGGTCGCTTCGTCCAGGATCAAGATCGGCGCGTCTTTGAGCAAGGCGCGGGCGATACTCAGGCGCTGCTTCTGGCCGCCGGAAAGCTTGACCCCGCGCTCGCCGATCGGGGTATCGTAGCCGTGAGGCAATGCACTGATAAAGTCGTGGACATTGGCTGCCTGGGCCGCCGCAATAATCTCGGCGTCGGTTGCGTCGGGCTTGCCGAAGCGAATATTCTCGCGTACGCTGCCATTGAATAGAAACACATCCTGCAACACCATACTGATGTTGCGCCGCAGCGCGTCGAGCCTGATCTGGCGTACGTCGCAGCCATCGATCCGTATCTGGCCGAACTGCGGATCATAGAAGCGCGCCACCAGGCCGACGATCGTGCTTTTGCCTGCGCCGGTCGGCCCAACCAGCGCCAGCGTCTGTCCCGGCGCCACCGTCAGCGTGATGTTGTGCAGCACCGGGCGCTGCGGATCATAGCTGAAGGTTACGGCATCCAATTCAACCCGACCCTGCGCCCGCCCAAGATCGATTCCGTCTGCTGCATCGGCAACATCAGGCTCCAACGACAACACTTCGCGGATGCGTTTCAGGCTGGCGATGCCGCGCTGAAACATTTCGCTCACTTCCACCAGCATGGTCAGCGGTTGATAAAAAATCGTCAGGTAGAGCACAAAGGCTACCAGATCCTCCACCGGCACCTCGCCGCGCAACGCACGCTGCCCGCCGAACCAGACCACCAGCACAATACTGAGGCCGGTCGCGCCTTCAATGATCGGTTGGAGCAGGGCCAGCAATTTGCGCGCGTGAACTTGATCCTGGGCGTAGCTGTGGGAAAGCGCATGTACCCGGCCCAGTTCGTGGTGCTCGCGGTTGAACACCTGGATCTCGCGGATGCCGGCAACATTATCCTGCACCAGCGCGCTCAATTCGCCCGAGCGCCGGGCTTCGGTGTCGAACGCGGGCAAAATGCGCTGCGTAAGCCAGAGTACCGCCGCGATCGCGAAGGGCATCGGCAACACCGCCAAGAGCGCCAGTTGCAGATCGAGTTGCACCAGCACAACAACAATGCCGACCGCCAGCAGCGCACTCACCACAAAGCTATAGATGACATCGGCCACAACCGGCTCGACATCCTCGGTGTCTTTAATCACCCGACTGACGATCTCACCGGTTTGCCGACTTGCGTAGTACGCCGGTGAAAAGCGTTGCAGTTGGCGATACAGGGCAGTCCGCAGATCATGGCAGAGATTCCAGGCCACAACGTGGGACAGGTGGTTGTTCAAAAATTGCCCGGCGCTGCGCACAATGTAGACCACAACCAGGGCCAGGGCGATCCCACTAAGACCGGAGAACCATACCGCCGGTTCGCCTGCCGACAGGCGAATTGTCTGCACCAGCGAGCGAATCAGCCATGGCCCCAACAACCCGGCCGTAGTAACCGCGAGGATACTCAGCAGCACAAGCGCCATAAAGCCGCGATACGGCACGAGAAAGGGCAGGAGCGTGCGAAATGCAATCCGCATCAATCGCCTCCAACCGGAGTATCGGCATACTTGCACGCCAGATAGTCGGTCAAGCGTTGCCGGCACTCCGGCGAAGCCCGGCTTCGTCGCGGGATGTTGTTCGCGATCACTATGCTTCTTGTCTACGAACAGGCGCAGTTAGCATATCCTAATAGCGCAGGTTTGTCAACCAAAAAGTTACAAAAACAGCCATCCCTCAGGCGCAACCATACAACCGTGGTAGCCGCAATTCCGCTTGCGCCGACGTTCATGGGCTGCCGAGCGCAAGCAGCATCACAAAGAGGGCGCAGCAGCCGAGGCCGGCGAGGATAAAGCCGATCAGCGGGTAAAGCAGCACCGCTAACGCGGCCCGGCCGCTATCGAGTCGGTGCGCGATTCCGGTGGCGACGATCAAAATTGCGAGGCCCCAGAACCAGCCGATCAATGTAATCGCGCCGCCAATCACCGGAATAAAGCCGAGTGCATCGAGGGCATGGGGCGCTACGGCAAGTGCGCCGAGGCCGAGCATGTGCTGGATCGTACCCTGGCCGCCCAACTGGCGGGCGGCGATATGGGTGAAAATCACCGTCAACAACACCCAGAAGAGATAATGCAGCGGCCGGCTCACCATCTGGCCTAACCCCTGCAACATCCCGCCAACCGGCGCCGGCAGAACGGTCGGTAGCGTGGTGAGATTGCGCACCAGATTGATGATCCCCTCGCGGTTCTCATCAAGCACGCGCACGATCTCGCGGGCCTCGGGCGTGTTTGCGCCAAGAGCTAATTGCTGCACTGTATCATCATACTGCTGCACAAACAGATCGACCGTGCGAGCGGGGGTAGCCACATTCAACGCAGTCTGAATGCCCTCAACCGCGCCGACCAGCAATCCGACCAGCAACACCACCAGGAAGCCGCGCCGCATCAGATCGGGCGCCGAACGCAACTGCTGCATCATGGATTGGTTGAGCGTCAGTGCGCCGTTAAACACATCGAGCATGGATGTACTCCTCAGGCGCCGGCAAGGCTCCCGATCAATAGAAAGAAGATGCAACCGACGACAAGCACCAGCAAGGCCAGCAAGAGTGGGCCGAACAGCGCGACGCCGAAGCTGCGCCAGGGCGAAATCGCGTGGGTTTCGCGCACGGCGACATAGGTTGCCAGCAGGCCAAGCAGAAATGTGCCGGCCACCTGGGCGAAGGGGATAAGCTGCACGATGCCGAGTATATTCACGGCCGAGACGAGCGCCACACTACTGAGGGTTGCGCCGAAGCCGCCGCTGCCGCCGAAGATACGGGCGCCGAGAAAGACAATGGTGCCGCCGATCAGCCAGCCGATCACCCCGAACACCGGCGCAAGCAGAATACCGGCCAGATCACTGAGCAGATCGCCGCCGCTGATCAGCGGATTGACCGCAAGCTGGCTGAAGAGTTCATCCATTTGTGGCTCGAAGGTCGGATCGGTCGCACTCAGATCTTCATACAACGGCAATGCACGAATACCGTCGGCGAGGGTGTTGGTCACAACGGCGCCGCTTGGGGCTGCAAGGCGCTCGATGAAATTACCGATGGTGCTGCTCAGCGCGACAATTACACTGACCAGAACCACCAACGCCAGGCCGCGAACAAATCCATTCGGCGCGTCGCGCTGATCGCGATAGGCTTGCGGATCGAGGAATAAACCGCCGATCGCCAGACGAAGCAAGACAGGCATAGATGTTTCGGCTCCTGTTGCGAGATGCTTCCGGGCCGTATTCTACCATGTGCGCAGCCGCACCGGTAAACCGGCGCGGCTGCGTTATCAAACCGATGATGTGATAATTACGGACGGAACCGGCAACCGTCACGCAGAATACAAGAAAGCGCCGGCGAAGTCGGCGTCTACGCGCTTGGCCTTGCCGCTCCACTCATCAATGGCGATCCGATAAACAGTGGTGCGCTCCAACTCGTCGGGGCTGATCGGCTGGTAGTGCTCGCCGGGCCGCAGATGCGCGAAGTATTTGTCCAACAAGAGCTGTAAGCCATAGGCGGCTTCGGCCTGGTCGTCGATAATCCGCGCCCGTCCGAAAATAGTGACGCCGGAATATTCGACACTGAATTCCAGCGCCTTTTTGGCCGGCAGCAAGCGGCCCATCTCACTCACACTCAGGCAAACTTGCTCGTCCTGATCGACATTGGCCTGGGTGCGGCCATAACGGGCCGTGTGCATATAGATCACATGCCGGCTTGGATCGTAGACAAAAAGGTTGCTGTTCACAAAGGGCCGGCCGGCATGCACCGTCGCCAACACCGCCATTGGCGCACGGCTCAGGAATGCGGCGATCCAGGTTGTATCGGCGACTTCACGGTCGCGGCGCTTGATTTCGGTGCGCGGGCGGGTTGCGTAATCGTGGGGCATAATCATATCTCCTACTGACAAGCTCGGCCGGCATTGCAATAGCCCTGGCATTGAGAACCTTCGTGTCGCAGTGTATGGCGAAAATTGGTATGATGTTAGAGCCATTCTGGCGATTGTTCATAAGACCAATTTGAGCATGACGGTTTCAAGCAGCGCTGTTTGAATGAAAAACCGGTTCGCCGCCTTGGAACGTATTGAACATGCTGTATGCCGCGTGCTGAATTTGCCTGAGGGAGGATGTGATGAACCGCCCATTGCCGCCATTGTTCGCCGCCTTGCATGTCGATCCGCAGGCGGCGGAGCCGCTGTACCGGCAGTTGTACCACGAGATTCGGGCCGCTATTCTCAGTGGTCGTCTGTCGCCGGGCAGCAGGTTACCGAGCACACGCGATCTGGCACGTAATCTCGGGATCGCCCGTACAACCGTGGTAAGCGCCTTTGAGCAACTGTTGGCTGAAGGCTACCTGGAAGGGCGAATCGGCGCGGGGAGTTTTGTCGCCCGTGATCTGCCGGACGCATTGCTGACGGCGCCGCAAGCCGAACCAATCCCGGTGCAACATCGTTATCCAGCAGCGGTGCGGCTCTCGCGGCGCGGCGACATACTGGCGGCAACCGCCGTCAGCGCAACCAGATCAGCATTGCGCCAGCGTCCATTTCAGGTCGGGTTACCCGATCTGGAAACGTTTCCGTTTGCCCTCTGGGCCAGGCTAGCGGCGCGGCATTACAGTAATCCCCAGCCCGCATTACTCGATTACGGCGATCCGGCCGGATACCGGCCACTGCGCGCAGCGATCGCCGGCTACCTGGCACAATCGCGTGGCGTCCGTTGCACAGCGGAACAGGTGATCGTGATCGCCGGCTCGCAACAGGGCCTCGATCTGGCGGCCCGGCTGCTACTCGATCCCGGCGATCAGGTCTGGATCGAAGATCCGGGCTATATCGGGGCGCGGGGAGCGTTTCAGGCCGCCGGCGCGAATCTGGTGCCGGTGCCGGTTGATCACGAGGGGTTGGATGTGGCGAGCGGGATGCGCCGGGCGCCCCAGGCCCGCATGGCCTACATCACACCCTCGCACCAATTTCCGCTCGGCGTAACGATGAGTTTAGCCCGCCGCCTGGACTTGCTGCATTGGGCTGCCGAGTCTGAGGCATGGGTGATCGAAGATGATTACGACAGCGAGTATCGCTATGGCGGTCGGCCATTGGCGGCGCTCCAGGGACTCGACCAGGCCGGGCGGGTGATCTACCTGGGGACGTTCAGCAAAGTGCTGTTTCCGGGCCTGCGGTTGGGCTATCTGGTCGTGCCGCCGGATCTCGCGCCGGCGGTTCGCAGCGCACGCGCCCTGAGTGATCGCAGCGGGCCGGGATTGGAGCAGGCGATCCTGGCCGATTTTATCGCCGAAGGCCACTTCGGGCGCCATATCCGGCGCATGCGGGCGCTGTATGCCGCACGCCAGACGGCATTACTCGCCGCCGCCGAAGCATTACGCGATCGGCTGGAGATTGTATCGGCCGAAACAGGAATGCATGTGGTCGGCTTGTTGCCGGAAGGCGTCGATGATCGGGAGATCGCAGCACGCGCCGCCGCCGCCGGGATCATCGCCAACCCACTCTCGACATATCGCCTCGCAGCCCATCCCCCGGCCGGCCTGCTGCTCGGCTACGCCGGATTCCGCGCCGAGGCGATCACGGAGGGGATGGCCCGCTTAGGGCGGGTGTTGTAGGGCGAAGCATTGGATGCTGTACATCCAATACTTCGCCCATGTGCTGATCAGATCGCCGGGGTTTCGAGCACGGCGCCTTCGGCGGCCGAAGAGACGCAGGCGGCGTAGCGCGCCATCACGCCCCAGGTGTAGCGCGGCGCCGGCGGCTGCCAGTTCGCCAGACGATCGGCGATCTCCTGGGTGCTCAGGCCGATACTAAGCGTGCGCCCGTCGATGTCGATGGTGACTTCGTCGCCGTCGCGCAGTGCGGCGATCGGGCCGCCCCGAGCCGCTTCCGGGGCTACATGGCCCACCATCAGGCCGCGAGTGGCGCCACTGAAACGCCCGTCGGTCACAAGTGCGACCGACTCGCCCAGGCCCTGGCCGACGATCGCCGCAGTTACGCCAAGCATCTCGCGCATGCCGGGGCCGCCGCGTGGCCCTTCATACCGGATCACAATCACATCGCCGGCCTTAACCTCCTGCATCAGCACTGCCGTCATCGCCGCCTCTTCCGAGTCGAAGACACGGGCCGGGCCTTTGTGGAAGGGCCGCTCGTGGCCTGCTACTTTGACGACTGCGCCGTCGGGGGCCAGGTTGCCGCGCAGAATGACCAGGCCGCCGGTGGGCTTGAGCGGCTGCCCAACCGGGCGAATCACTTCCTGGCCGGGCGTTTCAACCGCGTCGGCGCTGGCCTCGGCTAATGTCGCCCCGGTTACCGTCAGCATGGCGCCGTCCACATGTCCGGCCGCGATCAGGCGCTGGGCGATCAACTGGATGCCGCCGGCGCGATCGACATCCACGGCGGTGAAGCGCCCGCCGGGCATCAGATCAACATAAAGCGGCGTGCGCGTGCTGATCTGGTCGAAATCGTCGATCTTCAGATCAAGACCGATCTCGCGGGCCAGGGCAAGCAGATGCAATACGGCGTTGGTCGAACCACCGGTTGCAGCAACACCGGCGATCGCGTTCTCGAAGGCGGTGCGCGTAAGAATATCGCGTGGCTTACGACCGGCCCGCAGCACCGCCATTATCTGCCGGCCCGCCTCCTCGGCGGCATCGGCTTTGCGCCCGTCCACCGCCGGAATCGAGGAGCTACCCATCGGCGCAAGACCGATCATCTCCATCACTGTGGCCATGGTGTTGGCGGTGTACTGACCACCACAGGCGCCGGGGCCGGGGCAGGCCACATCTTCGATCGCCTTGAGTTCGCTGTCGCTGATACGACCGGCGGCATTGGCGCCGATCGCCTCGAAGACATGTTGTACCGTCACGTCGCGGCCCTCGTAGTTGCCCGGCATAATCGAGCCGCCATAGAGTACCAGGCCGGGAATATTCAGGCGCGCCAGGCCCATCGCCGCGCCGGGGATCGTTTTGTCGCAGGCCACCAGGGCGATCATCGCGTCGAACAGATAGCCGCGACCCATTAATTCGATCGAGTCGGCGATCATATCGCGGCTGATCAAACTGGCTTTCATGCCCTCGGTGCCCATGGTCACGCCATCGCTGATCGCAACCGTATTAAACTCCATTGGTGTGCCGCCGGCGGCGCGAATACCCTCCTTCACATGAATCGCCAACTCACGCAATGTATAGTTGCAGGGCATCGTCTCGATCCAGGTATTGGCGATACCAATGATCGGGCGGGCGAGATCGGCGTCGTTAAACCCGATCGCTTTCAACATTGCGCGGGCTGCCGCGCGTGATTTGCCGTCGGTGAGAACTCGACTGCGCGCCTTGGGATCGTGTTCCATCGTGGCTTCCTTTGCTTTTGGTATCAACAACAATAATCTTGATTATACGACACATTCATGCATCATAACCACTGATTAGCCCTAGCTGAGCCGTTTGTCGCCCCATCTGCCGCCAATCCATAGGTCGCCGGCGAATCGGCGGCACGCCTTCTGCTCCTTATCGGTGTAAGGTGAACCGGACAAACCGCCGAGTTCGCCATGATAAGCGAAAATGAAGGAGTAGGTGCATATGACGCAACGTGAACGGATTCATGAAGAAGATCGCCGCGTCGGGGTGTACGACGCACCCGATTTGAAGGTAAAGCGTGAGGCTACCGAGACATATCGCATGGACACCCAGCCCGCCGATGAGATCCGCTGGGGGCCGGTGATCGCCGGGATTTTCACCGTCCTAACAACCCTCCTGACCTTGAGCGTACTTGGCCTGGCGATCGGGTTCTCGGCCTTTGATGCCGGTGATCCCGCCGGCGCCTTCGGCATGGGTGCGGGAATCTGGGGGCTGGTGAGCGCCCTGATTGCGTTCGGCCTGGGCGGTTACGTGGCCGGCGCGACGGCCCGTGTGCGCGGCGGTGACCGCGGCCTGCTTAACGGCGCCATGGTCTGGATTGTGACCATCCCGTTGAGTCTGTTTGTGCTCAGTGCCGGTGTCGGCTCGTTGCTCGGCTTCGCCGGAAATGCGGCTACGGCGGCCGGCGCGGTTGCCGGCTCGGTTGTCGATCAGGCGCCGGGGCTTCAGGCGACGGCTCAGGCCGCCGGTGATGCGGTGCAGAATGCGGTTCCGAATCCGCAGAATGTGCCGCCGGATCAGGTGAATCAGGCCGCCAACACTGCCGGCCGCACCGCCTGGGGTACGTTGCTCTGGCTTGGCCTCGCCGCCGCTGCTGCGATGGCCGGTGGATTCGCCGGTGGTAAAGTGACACCGCCGAAGCGCCGCGCCGTTACTCAGGTGTAGGCGATCTAGGACAGGTCGGCCTCCGTCCGTCGCGGGTTTGTAACGGCCTTGAGGCCGTCACCGTGCGATGTGCGCCGTAGACGCACGTACGCTTGAGCGTCCTAAAAGGTGTGTTGCCGCCAGTGGGCAACACACCTTTTACGTTGTGTTCGCCCGTGTCAAGAAATCACCCTCCTGCGCCAACTGGGCCGAGATCAATTTGGAGCCGACCGATCCGAAGATCACGGTGATCCGATCGCCTTCCACGCCCTGCACGGTGCCCTCGCCCCACTCGGCATGCTGTACTTCCTCGCGGGTGAGCCGGCCGCCGCTGGACAGAAAATTAGCCCGACCCATATCGCCGGGACGATAGATCAAGGTGCAGCGGGCGAACTCGCCGTCGCGTCCGGCCCGGCCCGCCTCCTGGTAATACGCTTCAAGGCTGCCGGGAACATCGCGACGAATCACAAAGCGCACATCCGGTTTATCGATACCAGGGCCGAATGCGTTCCCGCCACGGCAGATCACAGCCGTCCTTGCCGGTCGGGTCGGAATCCGGCAGTCGGCCTCGCCGCCACAGCGCCACGCCATGACGCTTGCCGGCCACTTCGGGTACGGCACGCTGATTGGAGCACTTGGCGGCGCATGGGTTACGGCCCAGGGAAAACCGGGGCCGAGCCAGGGGATTGGCTATGGCCTGTTGATCTGGGCCTTAGGGTACGCGGGATGGCTGCCCGCAGCGCGGATCGTGGAACCGCCCTGGCGCGAACCGCTTGGCCGGACGCTACAACTACTTACCGCCCATGTCGTCTGGGGTTTGGGGTTGGCCTGGATTGCGGCCAAACTCTAACCGATTACACCGGCGACAACTCGCCTGGCCTTAGGGCAGCGCCGGAGTTGCTGCAAAGCCGCGCAAAGCGGCGATCGCTTCTTCCGCCGTGGCAACCTCAATCACCGTGATCCGGCGCGCCACACGGCCGGCGGCGGCGGCATTCTCCGGCGGCACCAGAAATACCGTCGCGCCGGCCCGCTCGGCCGCCGCAACTTTTTGCTCCACCCCGCCGATCGGGCCGACCCGCCCGTCGAGGCCGATCGTACCGGTGCCGGCGATCAAGCGGCCTCTGGTCAGATCGCCGGGGGTGAGCCGGTCGTAGACCGCCAGCGTGAACATCAGGCCCGCCGATGGCCCGCCAAGCACCCCCTGCGGCCGGATCTGCACCGGAATATCGCCGGCAACCGCCAGATCAGCGGTGGCAATCGCAATCCCGATGCGCGGCAAACCGCCCGGCGCCAACGGCGGCAAGAGCGGCACCTCAAGCAAAAGGGTCTGGCCAGCGCGAACAACCGTCATCGGCGCCCGATCCTGTCCCGCAAACGGACTGAGCGCCACAAACAGATCATCGGCGGTTTGCAGTGGTGTCTCGCCGATCGCAATAATCCGATCCCCGGCGGCAAGCAGCTTTTGGGCCGGACTCTCGGCGATCACCTGAACCACCTGAACGCCGCTGCCGGTTAACGCCGCATCGTAGCCGGCCAGGTGCAGCGCGACAATAATCGCCACCAACCGGCTCTCTTCAAGCATGCGCACATTCGCGATCATCTGTTCCTGGGGCGTAGTCTCCGGCGGCACCAGGCGCTCGGGCGGCGCCAGGGTGATCGCCGGATCGACCTGCCCCAGCAACCACTGCCCAAGCACAATCGGCGTCTGGCCGATCACCGTGGTCAGCAACAGCGCCCCACTGGAGGGTTGCGGCTCAAGCCCGGCAACCGTGACCATCGGCCCAACCGGCACGGCGTCGCCGGGAGCATACAGGCCGTAGGGCAACGGCAAAAACGCCGCCGGGATCGCCAGCAATACGCCGGCCAACAGCAGGGTTGCCGCGATCCGGGCGCTCTTCCGCGCAAGCGGCAGACGCTCCGGATCGGGAATGGTTGGATCGGGAAGTTGGGGCGACATGCGCAGCAACGGCAGACCGGTCAGGGCCGCCAACCCGGCCAGCGCCAGGCTCATCTCGCCCCAGAATCGGGCCTGCGTAAAGCCAATCGCGCCGCCCCACACCAACAAACCGGCCGCCAACACAATCCCGACGATTCGGCTGAAGTGCGCCGGCCGGCGCACAAGACCCTGAAGCGCCGTCCGGATCAGGCGCCCACCATCAAAGGGATAGCCGGGCGCAAGATTGATCGCCGCCAACAGCGCATTGCACAAAGCGGCGAAGATCACAACCGCGTCGAGGGTCGGGTCGAGCACAAAGCGTGAGAGCAGCACCAGCAGACCGGCTAGAATCCAACTGATCCCCGGCCCGGCCAACGCAACTGCGCCCTCAGCCCGCCCATCAGGCGCCGCCGGCCAGTGGTGCGCCGAATCAGCGCACAGACCCAACACAAGCCGATCCGGCAGTGGTGTTCCGAGTTGCCGGGCCGTAAATAGGTGGGCCAGGCCGTGGACGGCCACCGATAATCCGGCAAGCACCGTCAGCCCAATGGCCAACAACCAGCGCGGCGCCGGAGCGAGGCTCGGCGCAACAATCGGCAAATAAAGCCAACCGGCCAGCAGGCCAATTGCCGGAGCCGCCACAATCCAGATCCATCCGAGACGCAATCTCGCCACAATTCCTTGCTCCTCTCCTTGGCTGCGAAGCTACCGAGTACAGGATACAGGATAGCATCTTTACCTATATTTACCGGCGTTTCGCCACTTGTGGAAACGATCTTGATGAACGTAAGGAGATTGGTAGCAGATACACTCTGGCAGATTGCCGGCCTGTGGCTCGCACGCTGTTTGCTACCGGTATAAGGAGGCTCTAGATGCAAAAGACACCACACGAAACAAGACCGCAAAACTGGTTTCAGCCGATCGCGGTGATCTTAATTCTGGTTATGGCAAGTTTCGCAATCGCCGCCTGCGGCACCGGCGAATCACGGGCCGATCGCACCGGCATCGGCGATGAGGAAGGCGTCGGCGCAGAAGGCATCGGCGTCGATGATGGCCTCAACTTCTCCGAAGAGACTGCGGCGGAAGAGGACAATCTCGGCGCAGATGCCGGACTCGGCGTGAACGAAGGGATCGGCGACGACGATAACCTGGGCGTCGGCGAAGGCCCCGGCACCACCGGCGGACTCGGCGCCGACGATGGGTTGATCGCCGAGGAAGGACTGGAGGAAGACGATGTTCTCGGCGTAGAGGGCGATTTTCCGGCCGAGACGGTCGCGAATATCCTCGCCGATCCGAGCGCGTTCTATGGCAACCTGGTTATGGTCGAGGCGGAGATCGGCACATTCATCGGCAATAGTGCGTTGACGATCGAGGAAGCCAACCTGCTCGCCGATGATACCCTGCCGGTGCTGGATACGCGCGGCCTTATCCCGACCCTGGGGCTTTCCGAAGACGATGCGGTGGCGGTACGCGGTACGGTGGCCGCATTTAACCGCGCCGAAATCGAGCAGACATACGGCCTGGATCTTGGCGATACGCTTTACAGTACCTGGGAAGGCCGGCCGGTGATTATCGCCGACTCAATCGCCCCGCTTGACGAAGGCGGCAGCGGGCTTGGCGGCTAAGCCGGACAATAGCGCTCCGCTTCAGGCTCTTCACGGATTGAAGCGGAGCGAATTGTCAATCTGCAATACGATGACGGTAATCAGCGCGAAACAAACGTGCCGTATGGCAGCCGGCCGGCCCGCAGGCGCTGGGGTTGTGCCGACGACGGCGCGCCCTACATATTGGCCGGGATCGAACAGGTGTAAGACTGTTTCCGAAATGACCATCCTGCGCTATACTATACATTCCACTACCACAAATGGTTCTCGTCGGCGATGTGTAAAATCCGCCTTATCGCCTCCAGTGCTGGGATCGTCAGGATGCCGAGAAAGTTACGCCTGAAACAGGATGCCGAACCGTCAGAACGCTTACTCGACTGGCTGCGCATGTTCGATGTGCCGGCCTGGCTTTATCGTGCGCTTCAAGGCGGTGAAGAAGAATCGGAGCATCCAAGCGCTTCGACCGAATACGGCAACATGCTACAACGACTTGATCCGGCTCGTTTCCAGGCCGAATTGTATCGCGAGCAGGGCGGACTGCTGCGCGATCTCGCCGGTTTGAGCGAGCACGCAATCAGTGAGTTGCGGGCGAGCATCCCGCCGCCCGCCGCCGAGCAATCACAGGTGACACCTGATGATGCGGCGTTTGTTTTGCCGCCGCTTGATGATGAGTTGGCGCCGGCGCGGCGGCGAAAAACAAGCGAGATCGCGACCGATCATCCCGATTTTACCTTGCCGCCGCTCGATGACGATCTGATTTCGCCCCGAACCCAAAGGCCGGGTTCCACTCCAGAGAAGACCCAACAATCTAGTGCAGCGAAAGACTCAAATATGCAGCCGGTTGCAGATGCAGTCGAACCGGCGGCAACGCGGCAGCGCCCACGGCGAAAGCTGGCCGCTCAAGCGGCGCAATCTTCCGACCCCGGAAGCATTTCCCGCCCCCGGAAAAGAAAAGTCGCTCCGCGGGCAACGGCTTCCGGCGGCGCCAAAGCCGCAGCATCCCAACCGACCGCCACCCTTGCCGACGCGGCCCGCGCCGCCGAAGGCGATCCCGATCTGGGCAAACTCTTGCAGCTCTGGTTAACCCTCCATCCGCAGGGGCGCCGGGCGGCGCTCTGGTATCTTGCGGCCCTGGTTGCCGAAGAACGCTAGTTTACCTTTCTTCACCATATTCGCAGCCGCTTCATGCATTCCCGGCCAGGCACTTGCAGTGCAGGGCTGGGAATACTCATTTGCTCGGTCGCCGCGACTTCGCGGCTATAACCGAGTGAAGTGCATGAAAAAGGAGGGTTCGAATATGTGGGCATATGTAAAGCGCCTGAGTGCAGCACTTTGTCTCTGCGGCATCATCGGCATTCTGGCGGCCTGCGGCACAACCGAGCCGGCAACCCCGGCGAACGGAGGCGACACCGATCTTGAGACTGCACCGCCGCTGGCGACTGTCCCGATCGAGGCAACCACACTCGCGACAGATGCTACCAGTGAAGCCGACGAACCAATGACCGAAACGACCGAGGAGCCTATGGCCGGCACGGAAGGCGACGGCGGCGCTACGGAACTCGCGACGGCCGCCGAAGGTGCCCAACTGGCATACACCGACACCGAGATGAGCGCGCCGGCCAATACCGAGCTGACAGCGACCTTCAACAACGAATCCGACAGCTTGCAGCACAACTGGGTGCTGGTTAACGGCGGGCTAGATGTTGCCGAAGAGGTGAATAACGCCGCGCTCCAGTCGCCGCCGGACTTCATCCCCGACACAAGCGATCAGATCCTTGCCGCCACCGAACTGCTCGATCCCAACAGCAGCGACTCGGTAACCTTTACCACCCCTGATCCCGGCGAATACATCTACCTCTGCACCTTCCCCGGCCATTTTCAGGGCGGCATGTACGGCACCCTGACGGTCGAATAAGCCCTGATCTTCGGCGCTGGTACCGCCCCTGTTCGGGGTTAAGGCCAGCGCCGACCGAGTGAAACGCCTGTCGCCATGCCCGGATCACACAACCAGAGCCGGCAAACGTCATTGTTTGCCGGCTCTGTGGAGTGCCTTAAGCATACCAAATCCGCCGATACTTGGCCAGTAGGGATTTCGATAAAGTCTGTCGGGAAGTATCCGACAGACCCCGTCGGGATTCACCTACAGGCGATAGTATCCCGGTGCATTAAGAAGCGATACTGCTGCGTAGCTCGATCCGCAGACACACCGCCGTGCGCTCCTGCTCTTCAATTGCCACATCCAGGAAGAAGGGTACGCACACAATATCCAGCCCCTCGGCACTAAGATACATCTGCGCAATCGCCACCGCTTTCACTGCCTGGTTGACGGCACCTGCACCGACGGCCTGAATCAATGCCGAGCCGCCACTACGCACTACTCCGGCGATCGCACCGGCAGTTGCGGTCGGGCGCGACCGCGCAGCGACTTTCAGGATGGTGTCTTGTTGTGAGATCAACTGCGGAGCATCCTCGATGATACGCTCACGCGCCAATCCGCCCTGCGCTTCTTCAACGGTGGTCATGGGTTGTCGAATAGACATCTTGTGCCTTTCTTGAGTGAGACCTGACGACGCACGAAGACGTCTAGCCAGGCGTTGCGACTACCAATCGGAAACTGCAATCACCATTTCCGAACGATCAATCACGCTCTTGCGTTGTGCTGAGCCATGTTCCCAGCACCAAAACGGCGAACTCGCACATCGCTCCGATGCTAAGACCTCCTCTGTGGCGAAGTTGGCACCTCCTCTGTGGGCGAAATCGAGCATGGCGACTTGCTGTATGGATAAAGCAATCTCCATACCTTTAGATAGCTCATTGTGTCGGGAAAAGCGTCCGATCGCTGTCGGGAAAATGCTGACAGCAGCAAGCCTGGCCTGCTGTGGGCAACCCGGCTCATGGCACACATCATGCTGTAGAGCGGGGTAGAACCGCCGTCTCAGGCTTGGCCGCCCGCTCTGCCGGCACATGCCGACGTGCAGCGGTGCGGAAGGAGAATAGCTATGCTGCGCAGTACCGAAGAGTTTCGTGGAATGCATATCGGAACCCACGACGACGAGATCGGCAAGGTCGATCAATTCTTGTTCGACGACGAGCATTGGACGATTCGCTATATGGTGGTCAACACCGGAAACTGGTTGCTGAAAGATCTGGTTTTGATCTCGCCCCAATCGATCCGCAGTGTGGATTGGGACGATCGCCGGATCGACGTAAACCTGAGCCGCCGGCAAGTGGAAGAATCGCCCGATATCGCCGCCGATCGTCCGGTTTCACGCCAGATGGAGAATCAGCTCGCACGCCACTACGGCTATGAACCGTACTGGTACGGCCCGAGCCTCTGGGGGGCCAGCAGCTTTCCATACTACGGCGGCGGAATCGCCGGCTATGCCAGCCTGGATACCGCCGCAACCGAGCGCGGGCAACGGCCCTCACCGGTCGAAGAGGGCGATGAGCGCCTACGGAGTACAAAAGAGGTAAGCGGGTATCATATCGGCGCCAGCGACGGCGAGATCGGCCATGTCGCCGACTTCCTGATGGACGACGAGATCTGGGCCATCCGCTATATGGTGATCGACACGCGCAACTGGTGGCCCGGCAAGCGGGTCGTCATTTCGCCGGAGTGGGTCGGCGAGGTGAAATGGGCCGATCGCATGGTCGATGTCGATCTGACGCGCGCCATGATCAATGACAGCCCTGAATACGATCCCAACGCCCTTAGCCGCGACTACGAACAGCAGCTTTACCGCCACTATCAGCGCCGCGGTTACTGGGAAGAGCGCGGGTAAATCGAAACCGGACAAAAACACAGCTCATGCAAATCCACAAAGGCAACCCCCAGTTCATTACCTTGTTGGCGGCACTCGGCCTGCGCCCGCACTATATCGCCAACCTGGATTCAGGTACATCGCAGGTGAGCGCGATCGCTCGTTTTCTGAACGGAAAACCCGCGCCGGCGTTCAACCTCCCGACTCCACTTGTTGATCCATTGGCCCGGTTGCTGAATATTCTGCCGAAAGATCTGCTGCAAGGATTGTATACCTGGAGCGGCTGGTACAACGCCACTCCCGCCGACCAGTTGCCGCATGTGCGCCAGATGAGTGTCGATCGCTGGGTGGTTGCAACGTATCCGCAGCGCCAATTTCCGGTGGTGCTGGTTGGATCGGCCAACGGCGCTGCCACCCATCTCGCCGCCGCCCTCGACGCACCCTGGCTGCCGCAAACCCTGCTTACGCCGGTACGGCGCCTGGGTATTCCGGTCGATGAACCGCAACCCGATATCGCATGGGCAGCCGGCCCGGTGCATACGCTTTTGGCCAACAACCCCGATCTGCGCATCCACCAGATGCGCGATCCCGGCCAGGATCGGCTTATGTTGCGCACCATGGCCTATTTTCGCCTGAAGCGGCTACGGCTTGGGCCGGTGTACGAACAGTTTCTCGAACAACGACTGGCGCCGGGCGGCACCATTATCCTGATCGAGTGCAACTACGCCTGGCCCGCCACAAAAATCGGCGACCGGCACATCTTTCAGCACGGCGGCGAGGGCAGCGCAACACCGGAGGAGTATATCTACGGCAGCCGGCGCGTCGAAGCGTACCTTCGTGAACAGGACTCGCAGCACCGGCGCTGGGATCCGCCCAAGCCGGACGGCGATTATCCGGAGGCTGAGTGGGGTTTCGCACCCGAGTTGCGGGCCGATGTGGAACGCTTCGCCGCGCGCCACGGCTACCGGCTGCGGCGGATTGTCTTTGATCATCCCGAAGAACTTAGTCCGGCGATTGCCGAATTGTATCGCTGGTGGTATCGCCGCCGCGATATTCCCGCCAATCGGCTGTTTGTGCAAAGTTTTGTGCATCAGCAGCCCTACTGGACGTTGCGCCACGGCCTGGTGCCCTACTGGTCGGTTTTTAGTGTCGAGCCGTCGATCGAGCGCCTGGAACGGTATCTTGCCGCCAGCGAGCCATATGACGATATCTATGTCAATATGTTCTCCCACGGCGTGGATTCGATCGGGATTGCGAAGGCCGACGCCTGGCAGCCGATCCTTGATCGCGCCCGTAATCAGGGCCGGTTCCTGGGTGTTTCACGCGAACGCTTCCCGCGTGATTACGGCTCGGCGGTTCGCTACTACAAACAACTGCGCGCGTTGAATGGCGCATACCCCTTGCCGAACCCACTTAGCCTGGAGCAATTCAACGCCTTCTGGGAGGCCCACGGCGCCCAATTTGCCGTGCAATGGCAGGGTGAGCGAGAAATGAAGGCGTGAGGCGCGAGGCGACATGATCATCGACCGACTGCTCGAAATGGTACAGCAGGCCCAATTTATGGGGCCGGGCGGCAGCGTGCGCGCCATGCAGTACGCAGTACAAAACCGGTGGGGGTATCTACGCCGGCGTCCGCGCCGGCCCGAAAAACAATTTACCGCGATCGGCCCGGTTGTCGAATCGACGGCATTGCCGGACGGACGACAGGTGCGTTTCGCCGCCGCCGAGGTTGAACTGCGCATGCTTGCACCCGATCTTGTGCGCATCACCTGGCAACCCGGACGTTTGCCCGTGCCATACGGGCTTGCCCAAACCAACTGGCCGCCGGTGGAGGTTGTGCAGCGGGAGCATGGTTCGGGCTGGGAGTTGTCGAGCGGCGAGATGCGCGTGATCCTGGGCCACGACGGCCGGCTACGCATGCACAATCGCGACGGCCAACTGCTGCGCGACGACTGCCCGCCGCTGCGTCGCGGCTCGCTCTGGCGCCAGACCAGCCTGCTGCGAGCGGAAGAACAGATCTACGGCCTTGGCGAGCAGACCGGCCCACTTAATCTGCGTGGCCGCCGCCATCGCCTCTGGAACACCGACCCGATCAAATCCTATGGCCCCGAGCAAGATCCGCTTTATTTGAATATTCCGGTCTATCTCGGCGTCCATGATGCCGGCAGTTATCTGATCTTCTATGAAAACTCATTTCCGGCCCGGCTCACTTTTGCCGAAGATGCCGAACTCGAATTCGAGAACGGCGCGTTACGGGCCTATCTCATCCCCGGCCCGCCCGACCGGGCATTGGCCCGGTACAGCGAACTTACCGGTCGGCCGCCGTTGCCGCCGCGCTGGGCGCTCGGCTTTCACCAATCGCGCTTCAGTTACGACAACGAAGACGATGTGCGCGGCGTCGCCGCAGGCTTCACCGCCTATGATCTGCCGCTGAGCGCAATTCACCTCGATATTCATTACATGGAAGGATTTCGCGTCTTTACGGTCGATCAACAGCGCTTCCACAATCTGCGCCAACTGGCGCACGACCTGGAGCAGCGCGGCATTCGTCTGGTGACGATCCTTGATCCCGGCATCAAACGCGACCACGACTATCGGCTGTACCGCGAGGGCCTGGCCGGCGGCCATTTCTGTCGCGATGAGGCCGGCAATGTGGCGGTCGGGCCGGTCTGGCCCGGCTGGTGCGCCTTCCCCGACTTCACGAATCCGGCGACACGCCAATGGTGGGGCGCACAATACCCCCAACTCTCGCAGCAGGGCATCGCCGGCTTCTGGCACGACATGAACGAGCCGGCGATCGCCGGAACCTGGGGCCAGCATACCCTGGCCGGCGAGATCCGCCATGATCTGGAGGGGCGCGGCGGCGATCACCACGAGGCCCATAATCTTTACGGCTTGCAGATGGCGCGGGCCGGCTATGAGGCCCTGCGCGAACAACAACCCGAGCGGCGGCCATTCATTCTGACGCGCTCCGGCTGGGCCGGAATCCAGCGTTACGCCTGGACATGGACCGGCGACGTGCAGAGTTCGTGGGCCATGCTGCGCCAGACAATCCCGACCGTCCTGAACCTGGGGCTCGCGGGCATGCCGTACAGCGGGCCTGATGTCGGCGGATTCAAAGGTGCGCCGAGTGGCGAGCTTTTCCTACGCTGGCTGCAACTGGCGGCGCTGTTGCCCTTCTTCCGCGTGCATTCCACGATCGGCGTGCCGCGCCGCGAACCATGGGCCTTTGGGCCGGAATTGCGCACCCAGATCGCGGCCGTTTTGCATCTGCGCAGCCGCCTGATGCCATACCTGTACACGCTGGCGTGGCAAAGCAGCCTGAGCGGCCACCCATTGGCGCGCCCGCTGTTCTGGCCCGACAACCCGGATCCGGCCTTACGCGGGATCGATGATGCGTTTCTGCTCGGCGATGCGTTGCTTGTTGCACCGATTGTCGAGGAAGACGCGCGCGGACGCGATCTGCAACTGCCGGCCGGGCGTTGGTACAACTTCTGGGCCGATCAGTTACTGGAAGGGCCGGGACGCGCCCAGATCGCAAGTGCCCTGGCCGATATCCCGATCCTTGTGCGCGCCGGCAGCATCCTGCCGTTGGAAGAAGCGGGCCGGCTGGCGCTGCACCTATATCCGGCAGCCGACGGAACCGCCGCCGGACAGTGTTACGGCGACGCGGGCGACGGGTACGGGCCGTGGCGGGTGGATCGCTTCGCACTACATAATAACGATGATGTCCTGCATCTGGATTGGGAAGTTGAAGGCGAATACCCGTTTCCTTACGCCGCAGTAACCATCCATCTCCACGGCAGCGCGCGCAAAGTGCAGGTGCATGGCGCCCCGCCAGGCCCGGCAATTCTCCGCCCCTATAGCAACATGCCTGATGCGTGATGCCTGAATGCGCTGCCGCGCGGCTCGTCAATCAGGCATGTGCTCCGCGATCAGGCTCACGCGTTGTGCTCCCTGCTATTGCTGCATCCGAGCCGCGATCCATCAGTCACTACCGCTCAGGGGCGATACCGGGTGGAAGGCGGCAACCGCGTTGACCGTCGCAAATCCTGCTGCCTGAAAACGGCCCGCGCCGAAACCGTGGCACGAATGATGCATTTCTTCACCTATGCTATCGATATCGCTGTGATACCCGGTAGCCCACTGTGAGTAAGGAGTCGGCGACGAGTATACGCATTCGTACCAATGGCGCCACTCACGAAAGGAGTTCGTTATGGCCAGGACCGTTGTGGGACTGTTCGATTCGTATACGGAAGCGCAGCGCGTGGTACAAGATTTGATGGATAGCGGTTTTCGCCGCGAAGATATTAGCGTGGTTGCGAACGATCGCGCCCGCGACATCGATACTACCCGCGAGGTCGGCGATAGCAGCCGCGCCCCTGAAGGCGCCGGTGCGGGCGCGGTATTGATGGAGGGCGTTCAAAAGGGTCTCCGCATCGCGAACGTATTCCCGCTGGGGCGCGGTTCGCCGCCACTCCGTGAACGTCAGGTAACCCCAGACC
>JAAUQO010000338.1 GCA_012032775.1 Oscillochloris sp.
CATATCGCCGCAAGCAGTTCGCCGAGTGCTGCAGCGGCTCCGGCCAGCAAGCGGCGGGCGGCGTATTCGGGCGGGCAGGCCAAGGCCGGAAGGGCGCTGCTTCGGGGCCGGGCAGCAGGCAACTGATCACCGTGGAGAAGACGGCGACGGGTAATCCGGCCCGCTCGCCGGTAACCAGAATCGGCCCCCAGAGTGAGGTCTCACTCACGATCACATCGGGCTGCCACTCGGCGACGATCGGTTCCAGGTCGCGAACTTGATCGGGCAGGGTGCCGAGCAACCAGCGGCGCAGCAACGCCTTGAGTTGGAGCGGATTGCGCCCCGAGGCGTAGCTGTCGCGGGCGAACATCAGGCGCTCAACTTCGGCTTCATCGACGGACTGAAAGGGAAAGTGCATGAAGCCCTGGCCCGTAAGGGTGGCGGCGGCGGCGCGCCCACTGTAAAACGCCACCGTATGACCACGATCGCGCAGGGCGTGGGCGATCGCGATCAGTGGGAAGTAATGGCTGGCAAACGGCCAGACAGCGATCAGGAATTTCGCCATGCCTGCCTCCCCGTTGCGCCGGTGGTTTGAACACGCAGCAGCACAGCGCGATATGCGCGTTCGAACCACAACTCCGGTAGGTATCGCCGCAACACCAGCAGCGCACTTGCCCGCCGGCCGGCGCTGTAGCGCAAACGCGGCTGCGCGCACTCCAGAACATGGGCAATCAGGGCCGCCACCTGATCGCTGTTCACTTCGGCTCGCGCCACTAAGCCCGCCGTCAGACGCTCGACTGCCTCGAAAGCCCGGCGGTACGGGCTGTGTGGGCCGGTCGCCGCCGCCATGGCCCGATTCGTTGTCCAGATTGGCGTGGCGACGATCGGTGGTGCGACCAGCGCCACCTTGATTCCGAGCGGGGCGCATTCCAGGGCCAGCGCCTCGCCGAAGCCTTCCAGGGCGAACTTGCCGGCGCAGTAGCCGCTCATCGCCGGCGAACCAATCCGCCCGCCGATCGACGACACCAGCACGATCCGCCCGCGCCCGGCCCGGCGCATGTGCGGCAAGGCCGCCCGCACCGTCGCCATCGCCCCAAAGAGATTGGTCGCAAACATCTGGCGTAGCTCGGCGTCGCCAAGGTCTTCAAAGTAGCCGCGGATCTGGATGCCGGCGTTGCAGACAAGTGCATCCAGCCGTCCGGCGGCTTGCTGAACCGTGGTCAGGGCTGCGGCGATGCGGCCGGATCGGTGACATCGAGCGCGACGATCTCGGCGCCCGAGGCAAGCAGCGTTGGCGGAGCTGCGGCGGGCCGGCGCAACCCGGCGAACACCCGCCAGCCACGATAGGCCAGGAGTTGCGCCGTCGCCAGGCCGATCCCCGACGACGCGCCGCTGATCAACACGCTCGGCCGTGATGCGCTTGCTTGCCCGATCGCCATTGATCCGTCCTTGCTGCTGGGTTATTGCAACTCGAAAATCGCAACCCTGGAGAATCCCAGGTAGCGCTCGTTGATGCGCTCGAAGCCGGCTTCCTGAAAGAGCCGCCGCCAGGTGGCGCTGTCAACCAGGCGCTGGTGACTGATGTCGTGCTGCAGTGTGTAATAGATCGCCATGCCGGGCCGCCGGCGCATCATCTCGGGGGTCGGGCGGATCACCTCGAAGACGATCAGCGGCGCGCCGGGGAACAGCCGGCGGTAGCTGCGCAACATCTCGACCACCACCAACTCTGATTGATACAGCAGTTCGTGCAATACGAAGAAGATCGTGCCGCTATCGATCCCCTTCAGCTCAACCGGGGTCTGATCGAGGCGGGCGATATCCTCAACCAGCAGCGTGATCCGGCCGCTCAACCCTTCTTCCGCCGTGTGATCGCGGCCCTCGGCGATCGCGGCCGGCGCAATATCGACGCCGAAACCGCAGAGATCCTGGTTGCGGGTGCAAAGATAGCGCAGAAAGGTCGCATCGCCGCAACCAAGATCGAGGACATGCCGATAGTTGTTGCGCCGGATCACCTCTTCGGCCAGTGGAAAGAAGATCTTCTTCTCGATCTCGCCGCTGCCGCGGGCGACAAAATCGGGGCGGCGGTAGATGTCGCGGCCGTAAACAATCTCGCCGCGCAGCAGGGCTTCCAGCTTATGAAACACCTCCTCGTAGCCGTACACGCCCTCGAACCAACCCTGGGCCTCGGCGGCAAACAACATGCCGCGCCGATCAAGTTGATAGCCCTCGCCGTCGCGCTTGAGATAGCGCAGCGCGAACAATGCCTCGCAGATTGAGCGCAAAATACAGGCATCAAGCCGGCGCTCGGCGGCGAACTGCTCGACATCGATCCGCCCGCTGCGCTGGATCTCGGCGAAAAAGCCGACATTCTGCAAGGTCTGGAGCATACGGGTGGTGTAGAACCCGCCCAGCAGGTTCGGCCAACTCAGGCGGTAGGCTTGCAGCAAACGCAGCATCGGCCACCAACCGACGATCCGGATACTCTGGAGCAGCGTGTTCATTGTGGCAGCCCTCGCAGTTCTTCAGCCTGCGGCCGATCGAGATAGTTCTCGGGTAGTCGCAAATCCGCCAGCCCATCTGCCGGCATCGTTGGGGCCGTGACCCGTTTGATCACCTGTCTGGAATAGATCCGCTCGAACAGTTCGCCGGGCAACAAGCGGCGCAGCGCGAGCAGTAGTTGCACCCGCCAGCCGACTACATAACGCAGACGCGGCCGCCGGTCGTGTAAGGCGCGGGCGACGGCCTGCGCAACATGGATTGGAGTGATGCGGCGCTGTTGCAGGATCGCATCGACCATGGCTTCGTGCTGGAGAAACCAGCGGTAGTACGGGCTTTCCGGCCGCGATGCATTGCGCGCCCGGCCGCGGTCGATCGTAAAATGCGGCGTAAGCACCAGGCCCGGTTCAACCAGCGAAACCTGAATCCCGAATGGCGCAACCTCAAGCGCCAGCGACTCGCCGAAGCCCTCCAGGGCGAATTTGCCGGCACAATAAGCGCTGATCGTCATACTGGCGATCCGCCCGCCCGCCGACGTGATCAAGACCACCCGGCCGCTACGGGCGGCCCGCATATGCGGCAACACGGCGCGAACGACATTCATGGTGCCGAAGACATTCACATCGAACATGCGCCGGATCTCGTCGTCGGCCAGATCTTCAAAGAAGCCGCGCAGGCCGATCCCGGCGCTGTTCACCAGGGCATCGATCCGGCCATGTGCGTCGATCACCTGCGCGACGGCGGCCCCAATAGCGGCCGGATCGGTCACATCGAGCAGCAGCGGTTCAAGCCGCACCTTGCGGGTCTGGGCGGCCTGGATCACGGCATCGTGGTAGCCGGCGTGCGGGAACGATGCAAAAACCCGCCAGCCCCGTTCGGCGAGATCGAGCGCACAGGCGAGGCCGAAGCCACTGCCGGCGCCGGTGATTAAAACCGATTTGCTCACGTTCCATGCTCCCGTGCGATCAGTGTGTCGGCAAGAAAACGGTTCACATGCTCCAGCAGCATGGCCGGTTGTTCGACAACCGCGAAGTGCTGGCTGTCGGCGATCAAGTGTGCATTGACATTCGGCAAATGGGTGCGCAAGGCTTCGTAGGTGCCGAGATAATGCGATTTGGAGCCGTAGAGCAACAAGACTTGCTGGCTGATCGTGCTGATCGTCTCCAGGTTCAGCCCATCGGTTCGCTCGTAGTCTTGAACCAGGGTCGTGGTATCGAGCAACTTGAGAATGCGCTCTTTCTTCCGCGGCATGCCCGGCCGGGGCCGAAGACGATCGGCACTTCCAGGCTGGTTCGCAACATATAATCGATGTCGTGCCACTTTTCTTTCGGCACCCGAATGCCGCCGTACTCTTCGATGCCGCGCGCCCATTCGGCCCAACCGGGCCAGTCGGCCGACTTGCGCAGATCGGCCAGCGCCGCCAACCCGGCCTCAATTGCGATGATCCGATCGACTCGTTCGGGGTGCAACAGGGCGAAGTGCAGCGCGATGTCGGCGCCCAGACTATGGCCGAGCAGATTGGCCCGTTCGATCCCCAGGCCATCCATCAGACCAAGCAGATCCGCCGCCATGTCGCGGGTGGTGTAGCCATCGGGCGGCATCTCACTGCGCCCATGACCACGCAGATCGTAGGTGGTCAGGCGGTAGTGTTCGCGCAACGGCGGCACAACCGTGAAGTGCCACG